>CBFGYW010000236.1:0-3604 GCA_965653085.1 uncultured Salinimicrobium sp. | reverse complement strand
GGAATTTAGGAGAAACCGGAGTACAAGGTTAAGCAACCATTGCAGGGGGATTTCCTCCCCAGCCGCGTATTCGTTGTTGAAGAAGGCCATCATGGGGTCATAAAAAAACCTATGTTCATACTGCCTTACCAGAACAAGAATCCCAATCAGCACCGCAAGAAGAACAATTCTCCAAAGTATTTTCATCGTCTGGAGGTTTTGGTATAGATGTAGATCCAGATGATCCAGAGAAGAAAGACCGTTCCGTAGATCACCAGCGGGAACACGATCTGGTGGAAAAAATAGGTCTTCTCAGGCATCTCATAGATCCCAATGGAGAGCAGGGCTATCCTGATGATATTCATCCCATAAATGATCACACATCCTGCGAGAATGAAGATTATCGTAGGCCAGGCCCTTCCGATGAAAGAAAGCATGAAAGCCAGAAACAGGATGATTAGGCTGATGGAATTACAACCTTCTATGATCCTGGCTATAAAAATATCATTTACCGACAGGTTCATCAAAGGGTACATACTGCTGGGTGCTGCGAATGCATCATAACCAAAGGAATTTATCAGGGCTTCTGTCTGCATCGCCACCAGTCTCGTCACATAATCGGGTAAGCCTCTGGAGAAATAGTAATCCAGGTAAAGCTGGTACAAAACCACCAGGATGATGTAGGACCCCAGAAAGCTGAGGATGAACCTGACAACGGTTTTATATTTATTGAGTAATTTCAGCAAAAACTGTTAGATGGATTTCCCCAAAAGTATTGAAAATTACAGGCGAAACATTGTACTTTTGTGTAAAAATACGTCTTATGCCATTCCACAATCTAAAACCAAAAGTAGAAGAGATCCTGAAGCACGAACACCTATCAGTTGATGACAGGCTTACCGCGGTCTGTGAAATTCTCCGGGAAGGGGTACCTTATTACGACTGGGTGGGGTTTTATTTCAGAAACGGAGACAAGGAAGAGCTGAAACTGCGCTCTTTCGCAGGAGAACCTACAGATCATACCATCATCCCCTTCGGAAAAGGAATCTGCGGCCAGGTAGCGGTATCCAACCAGAATTTTGTGGTTCCCGATGTAAAAGCGCAGACCAACTATATCGCCTGCAGTATTTACGTGAAAGCAGAGATCGTGATTCCCTTATTCAAAGATGGGGAGAACATTGGACAGATCGACATAGATTCTCATACTGAAGATCCATTTAACATAGAGGATGAACACTTCCTGGAATTTGTAAATCAGAAGGTGGCTGAAATCCTATAGATTTTGTTCTCCGGGAATAGAAAAAAGAAGAGGGCGCTCCATGGAGCGCCTTCTTTATGTTCTTAAGGCATGTTAATCCAATACTTATCCCATCCTATCTCAGGAACGATTACATTCCTGTCCTAATTGCCTCTACCGGATCTAATTTAGAAGCCGAGATTGCAGGAATGATTCCCGAAATGAGTCCAATAACCGCTGAGACTGCTGTACCGATGAACATATTCCAGGGTGAGAGCACAAAGTTAAAATCTCCTGTGAACTGCGAGGCAATGAGCGAAACTATCCAGACAAAGAAAAGCCCTATAAGCCCTCCTATCACCGCAAGAATAACAGCCTCAAAGAGGAACTGGAACAGGATGAATTTGTTTTTCGCCCCAAGGGACTTTTGAATCCCGATGAGATTCGTCCTTTCCTTCACACTCACAAACATTATATTGGCTATCCCGAATCCTCCCACCAATAGAGAGAATCCGCTGATGATGAGTCCTATAAAGTTCATCTGTCCAGTAATATTGTCGATAAATTCAGTGAACCCCTTTAGCTGATTCACGAAAAAGTTGTTGATGTCATCAGGTCTCAACCCGCGATAGTTTCGCAGCTGTTGAGTAAGCAGGGCAATAAGCTCATCGTTGTCAACACCTTCTTCAGGTTTAACAACTATCTGAGGCCAGGTAAATCGGTTGTTATCACCATAAATCTGTCGGGTAACATTCACAGGAATAAAAACATTGGTATCATGGCTGCCAAACATACTGGCCCCCTGTTTTTCAAGATATCCTATGACATTGAATCTCCTCCCGTAAAGTCTTACCTGTTTCCCGATAGGATTGGCACCTTCAAAAAGGGTCTGGGCAATTTCATGCCCTAGCACAATCACATTTGCCCCACTGGCAGATTCCGCTTCATTGAAGAAACGTCCCTCCTCCAGCTGAAGTGCCTCAATATCGTAATACTCGTGGGTGGATGTTGCAATCCCTACATTGTCTGCAGTGCGGTCACCGTATTTTATAGGTTCTGAAGCTACGTTCATGGAAAAACTTGCAGCCTCGATATCAGGGAGGTTATCCCTCAGATATTCATATTCGTTGTAGGTTACGTCCGGAAACTGTTCCCTTTTCCATTGCGGGATTTCGGTAGGTCCAAAGGAATATCTCGCAACCACAATGGTGCTGACATCAAGGGAGCTCATGCTGCCCCTGATCTCCCGCTCCAGGGAATCGACAGCAGCCAGGACAGCGATAATGGAAAAAATTCCAATGGTCACCCCCAGCAGAGACAGAAAAGTTCTCAACTTGTTATTTACCAGAGCATTAATCGCAAAATTAAAGCTCTCCTTAAGTACCCTTAAATAAATCAGCATAAATTATTCCTGTTGAAGTTTTCCAACCTATCACTCATAAGACGCAGAGGCCTAAAATTCGTTACAAATAATATTTTTAATTAAGGCAAGCCACCTTTAATTTTTCTATCGATTTACCTACTTTTGCAAGCTTAACAAAACCAACACAATGAACTCTTTAAAATCAGCTAAATCTGCCCTGATCTCTGTGTTCAGCAAGGAAGGCCTCGCACCTCTTGTGGAGAAGCTCAACGAACTGGGAATCAGCATCTACTCCACCGGCGGAACAGAAAAGTTTATCAAGGACCTGGGGATCGACGTTATTCCCGTTGAAGATGTCACTTCCTATCCTTCCATTCTGGGTGGGAGAGTAAAAACCCTGCACCCGAAAGTTTTTGGAGGAATCCTGAACCGTCAGAGCAATGAGCAGGATAAAAAAGAGTTAGAACAATATGGAATTCCACAGATAGACATTGTGATCGTGGACCTGTATCCCTTTGAAAAAACTGTAGCTTCGGGAGCTTCAGAGCAGGATATAATTGAAAAAATAGACATAGGCGGGATCTCCCTCATCAGGGCAGCTGCCAAGAATTTTGAAGACGTAATCTGTGTTTCCTCCATGGAGGACTACGCTGAATTCCTTCAGGTCATCACCGAGAACAAGGGTGCCACCAGCCTGCAGGACAGAAAAAGATTTGCTGCCAAGGCTTTCAACACCTCCTCGCATTACGACACTGCCATCTTCAACTTTTTCAACCAGGAAGAAGTGGTTTACAAGCAAAGCTACAGCAGCGGAAGGGAACTTCGCTATGGTGAAAATCCTCACCAGAAAGGATTCTTCTTCGGGGATTTCGAACAGATGTTCGACCAGCTTCACGGAAAGGAACTTTCATACAACAACCTGCTCGACGTGGATGCTGCAGTGAACCTGATGAACGAATTTAAAAACGAAGCCCCCACTTTTGCCATTCTGAAACACAACAACGCCTGCGGACTTGCCCAGCGGG
>CBFGYW010000235.1:0-3651 GCA_965653085.1 uncultured Salinimicrobium sp. | reverse complement strand
GGTAAGTTCCACTTTCTTAGGATCTACCAGTACGAATTTCACTTCGGCCGGATGCTTGCTGTACAGCAGGGAAGTAAGAATGGCGTTTAAACCAACAGATTTCCCCTGTCCCGTAGCCCCGGCCATAAGCAGGTGGGGCATTTTTGCAAGATCCACCACAAAGGTTTCATTGGAGATCGTTTTTCCCAGGGCCATAGGCAGCTCCATTTCAGCACTTCTGAATTTGGGGGAAGCGATCACGGAACGCATCGAAACCATAGTGGCATTTTTGTTGGGCACCTCGATTCCAATCGTACCTTTTCCGGGGATGGGAGCAATAATCCGAATTCCCAATGCCGCCAGGGAGAGCGCTATATCATCCTCAAGGCTCTTGATTTTTGAAATTCTAATTCCCGCTTCGGGAATTATCTCATACAAAGTGACGGTAGGACCCACAGTTGCCTTAATCTGGGCAATGTCGATCTTATAATTCTTGAGAGTATCTACGATCCTGTTCTTGTTTTCCTCGAGTTCCTCCTGATTAATGGTAATTCCGCCCCCGGTAAGGTTGTAATCCCTCAACAGCTCTATCGTGGGGAATCTGTAGTTGCGGAGGTCCAGGGTGGGGTCAAATTCCCCGAAATCCCTTACCAGCTTCTCGCTGAGGTTCTCGTCCATCTCCTCTTCAGTGGCTGTGGAAACCTCCATTTCCACATCATCGGGATTCTCTTCAGATTTTATTATTATGGTTTCTGCAGGCTGCTTTTCCACCACAGGCTCCCAGATCTCTTCCGGATCTTCGGGAACAACAGGGGGAACAGGTTCAGCAACCGGTTTTTCAGCCTTTTTTTCTACAGGTTCTGAAATGAAGGGCTCTGAGGTGCGGGCTTCCGTAAAATCATCAGAAACCTCTTTCCTGGTGCGTTGGAAAAGATCTGTCACCTTTTCCGGGGTAATGTCCAGGCGGGTAACCAGATAGACTATCAATAGGAAACCCAGAAGTAACAAAGTACCGATGAAGCCCAGATAATCCTGAAGGTAATCATTGACCTCATATCCTACGGTTCCTCCAAGCAGCGGATTAGTGTCTGCGAAAAAACCTAAGGAAACCGAAAGCCAGAGCATCACGGCTATCCCCCAGAACCAGAATTTCTGAAGGTTTTTTTTATTGAGATTGAAAAACAGGTACACCCCGGTAAGGGTGATAAGCCCGGCCAGGGCAAAGGCTGCAACGCCAAAGCCGTCGTAGATAAAGAAATTGCTGATAGCAAGCCCGAATTTGTTCAGAAGGTTCTCAGCCTGCAGGTCGCGGTCCTGCAAATGGCCCAGGATGCTCTGGTCTTTCTGCCAGTTCACCAGGGAAGAGGCGAAAGCAAGCAATAAAGCAATCCCGAAAAAGGCCAGAAAACTTCCCAGGATCACCTTTGTTTTCCGGGAGATTTTAAAGGGGGCTTTTGGGACAGAGGGCTGCTTTATCTTTTTATTCGCTGCTTTTTTAGCCATACTGGAAATTCGATTTGGACAAAAATACAAATTCGGAGCTTCTAATATAAAGAAAAGAAAATTTCTGGGGAGATTTAACGAAGGTACTCTTAAGTAGTGAGATCTGAAGATAGCTCTCAGCTTAATGAATTCGCATCCAGTGGGATTTCAAGCCCGTTAGACGGTATAAAAAATATAAGGAATATAAATGATAAGCCCAACTACAAAGGCTGCGAGTGCAGCAAAAAAAACGGCTCCTGCCGCAACATCCTTTATCTCCCCGATCTTGTTGTGAAAATCAGGGTGCATAAAGTCAGCTATTTTTTCAGTAGCGGTATTGAGCCCTTCCGCGGCCATCACAAGGCCTATGGCCAGGATCTGGCATATCCATTCTGTAGCTGTAATGTCGAAGTAAAATCCGGCGATGGTCACAGCAATGGCAATGAAGAATTGTACCTGAATGCTGTGTTCGTTTTTTATGAGGAGCCAGGCTCCTTTTAGTGCATAACCACCTCCACGAATTCGGCCGGTGATGAATTCATACATATTACAGCAATGGTTTAAGCGCTTCAAGGTAATCTGGTTCCTCACCTATTTCCTTTACCTGTTCGGTATGGAGGATCTTGGAATTCTCATCCAGGACGATTACCACCCGCGAAAGCAGTCCTTCCAGGGGGCCATCAATGATTTCCAGACCGTAATCCTTTCCGAAGTTGCGCTCCTTGAAATCTGAAAGATTTATCACGTTTTCCAGTTCCTCGTCATCAACGAACCGCTTCTGCGCAAAGGGGAGGTCCCGGGAGATACACAGTACCACCGTATTCTTGAGGCCCGTGGCCTTCTCGTTGAAATTCCTTACCGAGGTGGCACAGACATTGGTGTCGATACTCGGAAAAATATTCATTATTACCCTTTTTCCCTTGAAATCCTGGAGGGTGGCAGTAGATAAATCAGACTGTATCAGCTCGAAATGGGGCGCTTTTTCACCTATCTCCGGAAGATGCCCATACGTAGTTACTGGCTTGCCTTTTAACGTTATTTGTGACATAAACTGCGTTTGTTGGTTAATTGGAATCTTAAATTTATAATTTATAAAGGGAGACCCTTGCTAAATATTTCATAAAACAACCAGGGCTGCATCAATTTAATGAGGCAGCCCTGGTAAAAGATTAGCTTAGGTTCTTATTTGTCAATAGAACCTAACACTTTTTTAACAAAATTGTTTGCCGCGTCCCGTTCCGGCATCCCGTCTTCAATCATCTTGTGGACTTCAATAGCCCCGCAGATATTAGTGATCAACTCTCCAATTACGTCCATCTCCTGTTCGGTAACCGAACGGTGGTCGCAAAAACTTTCCAATACCTCAAGGGTATTTTCCAGTTTTTCAACATCGCTGTTCTTCTGGAGGTGTCTAATTACTGGTAACTTCATCTACAAGATCTTTTAAAAGTTCGAATTTATTGGTCTGTACCTGATTTACCAGCGCTCCATTTTTAAAGGTAGCGAAAGTAGGCAGGTTGTCAACCTTGGCGAGTTTCCTGGAATTCGGATTCTTTTCAGCATCCACGAGCAGGAAAACTGCATCTTCTTTTTCTCCGGCGAGCTTTTTGAACTTCGGCTTCATCACCCGACAGTTCCCGCACCAGCTGGCCATATACTGTACCACAACCGTGTTATTTCCGGCAATGATCTCAGCTAAATTGTCATCTGTCAGTTCTTTCATCTTGTTATTTTTAGTTATTGCTCAAATATGAAGCAACTCCCTGTCTGTCAGCATTCATTGCTTCTTTTCCTTCTTCCCAGTTCGCAGGGCATACTTCCCCTTTTTCCTGAACGTGAGTGTAAGCATCTACAAGACGGATGAATTCCTTCACGTTTCTACCAAGAGGCATATGGTTGATCCCTTCGTGGAATACTACTCCATCCTCATCGATAAGGTAAGTAGCACGGTAAGTAACGTTGTCGCCTTCTACTGTGTAAGCTCCGGTTTCTTCGTCATATGATTCGTTGGTAATATCAAGAATCCCTAACTGGGTGCTCAGGTTTCTGTTTGAATCTGCAAGAATCGGATAAGTTACTCCCTCAATTCCTCCATTGTCCTTTGGGGTATTCAGCCAAGCAAAATGAACTTCAGGTGTATCACAAGAAGCTCCGATGACTTTTACATTTCTCTTTTCAAATTCCCCCTTG
>CBFGYW010000234.1:0-3657 GCA_965653085.1 uncultured Salinimicrobium sp. | reverse complement strand
GGAACAGCAGCTCGAAATCGGAATCTATCTGTGTATCCTTCACATAATCCTTATCCTCCGGCACCTGGTCGGCATAAAGATCGCGGAATTCGTTCTCCTTCAGCTCCTCAATGGCTTCGTTCAGGATCTTCTGGTATGTATCAAAGCCAATCTCGTTGATAAACCCGCTCTGTTCCCCTCCCAGCAGGTCTCCGGCGCCTCGTATTTCAAGATCTTTCATCGCGATATTAAAACCACTGCCCAGTTCCGAAAACTGCTCCAGGGCCGTCATTCGCTTTCTCGCCTCATCGGTCATTGCGGAATAAGGAGGCGTGATGAAATAACAGAAGGCTTTCTTGTTGCTTCGGCCCACCCTTCCGCGCATCTGGTGCAGGTCAGATAGTCCGAAATTATTGGCGTTGTTGATGAAGATGGTGTTGGCGTTGGAAACATCCAGCCCGCTTTCCACGATGGTGGTGGAGACCAGCACATCGAAATGCCCGTTCATAAAGTTCAGCATCAGCTCCTCCAGCTTCTTGCCCTCCATCTGCCCGTGGCCCACGCCCACCTTGGCATCAGGTACCAGCCGTTGGATCATCCCGGCCACCTCCTTAATGTTTTCAATTCGGTTATGGATGAAAAACACCTGCCCTCCCCTTTGTATTTCATATGAAACGGCATCGCGAATGGTCTCTTCGGAAAAACGGATGACGTGTGATTCAATAGGATACCTGTTGGGCGGGGGAGTCGTAATGGTAGAAAGATCCCTCGCAGCCATCAGACTGAACTGAAGCGTTCTGGGAATAGGCGTAGCCGTAAGGGTAAGGGTATCCACATTTTCCTTGATGGTCTTCAGCTTATCCTTCACCGCCACCCCGAATTTCTGCTCCTCATCCACGATCAGCAGCCCCAGGTCCCTGAACTTTACATTCTTGCTCACCAGCTGATGGGTCCCGATGATGATATCCACCTTTCCGTTCTCCAGTTCCTCCAGCGTGGTTTTTTTCTCTTTCGCAGTCCTGAAGCGGTTCAGATAATCCACAGTAACCGGAAAATCCTTCAGCCTTTCAGTAAAAGTATTGTAATGCTGAAATGCCAGCACCGTGGTGGGCACCAGAATGGCTACCTGTTTTCCGTTGTCTACGGCCTTAAAGGCAGCCCGTACAGCTACTTCGGTCTTTCCGAAACCCACGTCGCCGCAGACCAGCCGGTCCATCGGGCGCTCGTTCTCCATATCTTCCTTAACTGCAGCGGTTGCAGTACTCTGGTCGGGGGTATCTTCATAAAGAAACGAAGCCTCCAGCTCGTGCTGCAGATAACTGTCGGGGCCAAAGGCAAAGCCTTTCTGTAGCCTTCTCTTTGCATAAAGCTCGATCAGGTTGAAGGCTATGTCTTTTACCCTCGCCTTGGTCTTCTGTTTCAGGGTTTTCCAGGCATTACTGCCCAGTTTATAGATCTTGGGCGGCTTCCCGTCCTTCCCGTTGTATTTCGAGATCTTATGCAGCGAGTGGATGCTCAGGTACAGGATATCCCGATCGCCATAAATTAGTTTTATCGCCTCCTGCATCTTGCCCTCTACCTCTATCTTCTGAAGTCCGCCAAACTTCCCGATCCCGTGGTCTATGTGGGTGACATAATCGCCTACCTCCAGGTTGGTGAGTTCCTTCAGGGTGATGGCCTGTTTCTTGGCGTAGCCGTTTTTCAGCTGAAATTTGTGATACCGCTCAAAGACCTGATGATCTGTATAGCACACATTTTTCCCCAGCTCGTCTATGAACCCCTGATAGGCCGAAAGCACCAGGGTCTTGTAATGTACCTCCTGCTCCAGGTCCTCGAAGATATCGTGGAAGCGCTTGGCCTGCTGCTCGCTTACGCAGAAGATATAGTTGTTGTAGCCCTCCTGGGTATTTTCACGAAGGTTCTCTATCAGCAGGTCGAACTGCTTGTTGAAGGAAGGCTGGGGTTTGGTCCTGTATTCTATGCTTATTACCTCTCCGGAAGTTCCGGAAAGGAAATCGGAGACCTTGCTGTTGAACTCCACCACCGAGAAATCCTCCATTTGTTTCTTTACAGCTTCAGAATGCATAAAAAGCTCCTCAGGGGTGCCGTGTTTGATCTCTTCTGCCAGCGCCTGAAAAGCTTCCTCGGCCTTTCCGAAGAGCTTGTCCATCGAGGCCGAAAGCAGTTCGATATCCTTGACGAAGACCACGGTTTTTTCAGAAATATATTTCAGAAAACTCTCCCGAACCTCCTCCAGCTTCTTGTGTTCCACATTGGGGATGATCGAGATCTTCTTCACCTGCTTGTTCGAAAGCTGAGTCTCCACATCGAAGCTGCGGATGCTTTCCACCTCATCCCCAAAGAACTCTATCCGGTAGGGTTCGTCGTTGCTGAAGGAGAATACATCCACGATCCCTCCCCGCACTGAGAATTCCCCGGGTTCTGTGACAAAATCCACCCTCCTGAATTTGTATTCGAACAGCATTTCGTTCACGAAATCCATTGAAAGCTTATCGGCTACCGCAATCTTCAGGGTATTCTTTTCAAGCTCCTTCCTGGTCACCACCTTCTCAAAAAGGGCTTCGGGGTAGGTGACGATGATCGCGGGTTTTTTCCTGGAGTTAATGCGGTTCAGCACCTCAGCCCTCAGGAGCACGTTGGCATTGTCTGTTTCCTCGATCTGGTAGGGCCTGCGGTAACTTCCGGGGTAAAAAAGCACGTGCTTGTCCCCCAGCAGCTGTTCCAGGTCATTCAG
Organism: uncultured Salinimicrobium sp.; assembly: GCA_965653085.1. GTDB lineage: Bacteria > Bacteroidota > Bacteroidia > Flavobacteriales > Flavobacteriaceae > Salinimicrobium. The sequence continues at coordinate 923 of CBFGYW010000234.1, read as the reverse complement.
GTAATAGGCTGCCTCCTCCTTGTCATTGAAGATCAGCAGGAACGGCCTTTCTACCTCTTTAAAAGCATCCTCCAGGACAAAGGAAAGGGCCGAGCCCACCAGGCCTTTTACATGCACTTTCTGCTGCGGCAGGACAAGAGTTTCCCTCAGTTTCTGCTGCGGGGCAGACTGTGCAAAACTTTGGGCAATAGAAGATGTACTCAAAAAAACTTTTTATGCAAAGATACAATCCAAAGTTAAGGAGGGAAAGGTTCAAAAAGCTAAAAATCCTGCAAGGAAACTTAAAGTTAACTGGGCCCGGAAGCTAAATGGGGGGGCACCGATTGAAATACAGGGAAAAATGGCGTAATTTTAAGATTATGAAAATCAAGCTGAAACGGGTGTACGAGCCGCCCGAAAAAGAAGATGGTTTCCGCATCCTGGTGGACAGGCTCTGGCCCAGGGGACTGAGCAAAGACAAGGCGCGGGTGGACCTGTGGCTGAAGGAAATCGCGCCCAGTGATGAACTGCGGAAGGATTTTCACGGGGAGAAACTGGAGTGGAAGGAGTTTAAAAAACAATATCTGCGGGAGCTTCGGGAAAAGGACGAACACTTGGAAGTGATAAAGGAAAAAGCAAAAGAGGGGCAGGTGAGCCTGGTTTACGGTGCAAAAAATGAAGAGCAGAACCAGGCGGTGGTGCTGCTGGACGTGCTGGAGGGATAGGCAGGTTTTGTGTTAGCCTGGATGGAATAAGGGGTGAAAAGGGGATGGTACCTTCCCCATCAAGATCCCTATGGTGCTCTTTTCAGATTTAAATTTACTCTTACCGAAGACATTAAAACCGATCCTGAAATTCAAGATCGACTACGCTCAAGATTTCCGACAGTCCATCACCAATTCCTAGTGATCCAGCATCTATGGCTCCCAAGCCAGAGCTGTCTT
>CBFGYW010000233.1:0-3677 GCA_965653085.1 uncultured Salinimicrobium sp. | reverse complement strand
ATGAAAGATCAGGAGTTCATCGACCATATCAAAAACGGATATACCGCCAAAGGAGATTCCATCTTTCTGGGCGCAGCCATGTATGAAGGGAAACCCATTCCTGAAGCCCAGGTCAACATTCCCCTGAAGACCCTGAATCGTCATGGCCTGATTGCCGCTGCCACAGGTACAGGGAAGACCAAAACGCTGCAGATCCTGGCTGAAAACTTTTCAGAAAAAGGAATTCCAGTCTTACTGATGGACATCAAGGGAGACCTCAGCGGGATAGCAAAGGCGGCAGAAAATTCGGAAAAACTTGTTGAAAGGCACAGGATCATTGGCTATGAATTCAGCCCGCACGCCTCCCCTGTAGAGATCATGAGCCTTTCGGAACAGCCGGGACTCAAACTCAAAGCCACCGTTAGTGAATTCGGTCCTGTTCTGCTGGCCCGAATCCTTGAGCTGTCAGAAACCCAGACCGGAATTCTCGCCATCCTTTTTAAATACTGTGACGACAATCACCTTCCCCTGCTGGACCTGAAGGACCTGAAAAGGATCCTGAGCTACTCCACCGGGGAAGGACAGAAGGAAATAGAAGAGAACTACGGCCGTATCTCCAAAGCTTCCACCGGAGCAATCATGCGGAAGGTGGTAAGCCTGGAGCAGCAGGGAGCCGACCGGTTTTTTGGCGAACCATCATTTGAAGTGCAGGACCTCACCAGAAAAACTGCCGATGGCAAAGGCTACGTCAATATCATCAGGCTCGATGATATCCAGGACAAGCCGAGCTTGTTCTCCACCTTTATGCTCAGCCTGCTCGCAGAAGTCTATTCCAGCTTCCCCGAACAGGGCGACAGCCAGAAACCCGAGCTCATCATTTTCATCGATGAAGCCCACCTCATTTTCCGGGAAGCTTCCAAGGCCCTGATGGACCAGCTGGAAAGCATCATAAAACTTATCCGTTCCAAAGGCATCGGGATCTACTTCGTCACCCAGGACCCAACAGATGTACCTTCAGAAATCCTGGGACAGCTGGGATTGAAGATTCAGCACGCGCTGAGAGCCTTTACTGCCAAGGATCGCAAGGCCATAAAATTAACTGCAGAAAATTATCCCATTTCAGAATATTACGACACCAAAAACGTTCTCACTTCTCTTGGAATCGGAGAAGCCCTGGTTTCAGTCCTCGACGAGAAGGGAAGACCTACTCCTCTGGCTGCAACCATGCTTCGCGCCCCCAGGAGCAGGATGGATATTTTGACCCCGCAGGAAATTTCTGAAATTCTTTCGAAATCTGAACTGCTGCCGAAATACAACAAGGAGGTGGACCGGGAGAGTGCGCACGAGCTTCTGGGGGAAAAAATTGCAAGGGCAGAAAAGGAGGAGGCCAGGGAGAAAGCCAGAAAAGAACGGGAAACCCTGGAGAAAAGTTCAAGGAGATCCAGCTCCCGAAGCAGTGGCGGCGCCCAGGGCGCAGTAATAAAAGTATTAACCAGCGCCTCCTTTATCCGGGGTGTAATGAGCATCTTAAACAAAGCATTAAAATAAAATTTCAGACCTACTAAAATGAAGAAAATAATTATCCCCCTTCTGGCCATCTTCCTTGTTGCCTGCGAAAAAGAAGAAGATCCTTTCCTTATCACCCAGAACAGCGTGGGACTGCTTACCAAGGAGGTGAAGGTGAATGAGCTCGATTCCATTTACGCCCACGATTCCGTAGTGAAGGAGGTCACAGAAAGCGAATATTTCGACACCAGCAACGAGATCAAGGTCTTCGATGAAACCGGAAAACAGATGCTGCTGCTGGAGCCAGTGCAGGCATTCGATTCCACCAGCACTGTTGGCTATATCCAGATCCTGGACCCCCGGTTCCAGACAGCCAAAGGCCTGGGCATCGAAAGCACCTTTAAGGATATCGTCGAAAATTACAGCATCTCCCGAATTGAGAACACGCTTAGTGCCGCAGTCATTTTCATCGACGACCTGAACATCTACATTACCATCGATAAAAAAGAACTGCCCGCAGAACTTCGGTATGACACCGAAACCAAGATTCAGGCAGCACAGATCCCCGACGATGCCAAATTTAAATATTTTATGATCGGCTGGGATTAACGACCTTTGCATCTAATCTAAATCATTCCGGAATGGCTGCAGAAAATCTTACCCGACTCAACAAGTACTTAAGCGAAGTGGGGTTCTGCTCCCGCCGTAAGGCCGATGAGCTTATTTCCGAAGGCCGTGTCACCATCAACGGCGTGGTGCCTGAAATGGGAACCAAGGTCGCCCCGGGGGATGTGGTGAAGGTGAACGGGCAGCTGATAGTCCCTCCCAAGAAAGATAATGTCTACCTGGCCTTCAATAAACCCGTAGGCATCGTATGCACCACCAACCCGAAGGAGAAAAACAATATCATTGATTACATCAATTTCCCCACCCGGATCTTCCCTATCGGCCGGCTCGATAAACCCAGCGACGGCCTCATCCTGCTTACCGATGATGGGGATATCGTGAACAAGATCCTGCGGGCGCGCAACAACCACGAGAAGGAATACGTGGTGACGGTGAACAGGCAGATCAGTCAGAATTTCATCGACCGAATGTCCAACGGGATCCCTATCCTGGATACCATCACCAAAAAGTGTGAAGTGGAGCAGCTGGGGAAGTTTGCCTTCAGGATCATCCTCACTCAGGGGCTGAACCGCCAGATCAGGAGGATGTGTGAATACCTGGGATATGAGGTAGTAAGCCTGAAAAGGATCAGGATCGTGAACATTCCCCTTGACGTTCCAATCGGGAAATATCGTCATATTACTTCCGAAGAGCTGGAGACCCTGGAGCGCCTCATCGGGGATTCTGTCAAAACAGAAGAAGCCTCAATTTCTTCTAAATCAGAGGCTGCGACAAAATCCAGATCCGTGGCGAAAACCGAAAGAAAAGCAGAAAGGGATACCAAACCATCTTTACAAAGCAGAAGGCCCCAGCTCAAGGGCCGCAACCGCAAATCTTAACAGCCTTTTATGTAAGTTTGTATTTCGATCTTCCTAATTTTAAAAGAAAAATGGGAAATCGTATAAAAGATGAAGATAAATACGAGGCTTTAAGAGAAAAAGGCGCCAGCAAAGAAAAAGCTGCCCGTATCGCCAACACTCCCGATTCCGGAAAAAAAGGGGGAAAAGCCTCAGATTATGAAGATCGCAGCAAGGACGAGCTTTACAGCAAAGCCAGGGAAGTAGGGATAGAAGGACGATCAAAAATGAGTAAAAATGAATTGATAAACGCGCTTAGGAACCATTGAAAATGCAACAAGTACAACCCTTCCACCTTGCCATTCCTGTTCATCATCTGGAAACCGCCCGCAGCTTTTACAGAGACACCCTTCGCTGCGAGGAAGGCAGAAGCAGTGACCATTGGGTCGATTTTAATTTCTTCGGCCATCAGCTGGTCATTCACCTCAAGGAGGACCTCACATCGGGAGAAGCCACCGCCGGCAGTAACTCTGTAGATGGAAAGGATGTGCCTATCCCTCATTTCGGAGTGGTGCTGGAATGGGAAGTCTTTGAGAATTTCGCAAAGGAACTTGAACGGAATCAGGTAGATTTCGTGATCCCGCCCTATATCCGATTCGAAGGCCAGGTGGGCGAGCAGGCGACCATGTTTTTCAAGGATCCCAGCGGGAATGCACTTGAATTCAAGGC
>CBFGYW010000232.1:0-3681 GCA_965653085.1 uncultured Salinimicrobium sp. | reverse complement strand
GGTTCCCTGAAGAACAGTGGTTTTGACGTGACTTTGGATTTTGACGTTGTAAGAAAGAATGATTTCTATGTGACTCCTTACCTTAACTTCAACTACAACAAGAATGAGGTTACCGAACTTTTCCAAGGAAAAGACTACTGGATCATTCCTAACACAGGAGTTTCATGGGCAGTTGGTCAACCGGTAAGTTTCTTCTACCCTATCTTTGCAGGAATCAACTCAGAAAATGGTCTTCCAGAGTGGTATGTACCGAATGCTGATCCAGATCAGATCGTTTACACTAACAAAGATGAGAATAACGTAACTTCTCGTTTTAGTTCAGCAGCCCTTCAGCAGAACACTGGTATTAAGAGATACCCACCATTCAACGGAGGTTTTGGATTGAACGCAGGATTTAAAGGATTCTACTTAAATGCAGCCTTTACTTTCTCTCAAGGAAAATACCTGATCAACAACGACAGATATTTCTTCGAGAATCCACAGGTATTTGGTGGATATAACACCAGTGAGCGTGTAACTGATTTCTGGAGAGAGCCAGGAGATGAGGCTTTGTTCCCAAGAGCAGGAGTACAATTCACACAGTTTGACTCCAGATTGATCGAGGATGCATCCTTCGTAAGATTGAAAACTCTTTCTGTTGGATACAACGTACCTACATCTTTCACTGACAAGATTGGGGTTATTGACGGAATGAAACTTTATGTAGTTGGTAGAAACCTGTTGACCTGGACTGAATATATGGGACCAGATCCAGAAATTGACTCAAACTTGGCTTTAGGATCAAACCCAAATACCAAGCAGATAACAGTTGGAGTTGACTTCCAGTTCTAAGCTAATTTAAAATAAATAGAAAAAAATTATGAAAACAACAAAGTTGAAATATTTGGCGACTGGATTGATGTTTTTGTTGGTGTTGGGTTCATGTAACGATGACTTGAATCGTTTCCCTCACGAACAGATAGAGAGATCACAGTCTTTCCAGACAGTACAGGATGCTGCAACCTGGAATACAGGGATGTATGCCCTGTTGCAGAACAGAGTCTATGGACTGTTCATGTACTCCACCGATATCCAGGCAGACCAGTTAAACGCTACCCTGGATTACGGTAACAGAAACGGGGGAATCCACAGATGGGATTTCCTGGCTGACGATTACACGATCCGTGATGTATGGCAATTATTGTACTCCGGTATAACCAATGCCAACGTTGCTATTGAAGGAATGTCTACAATAGTTACTGAGGATGCTGCAGAGCAGGCTGAACTGGATCGATATATTGCCGATGCGCACCTGGTGAGAGCTTACTATTACCACCAGCTGGTTTTAAGGTTTGCTGACGCATATGATCCTGCAACCGCTTCTACTGATATGGGAGTGCCATTGATGTTGGAATATGACATCGACAATTTCCCATCAAGAAGTTCAATGGAGGCAGTATACCAGCAAATCCTTGCTGATATAGCTGTAGCAAAACCAATTCTTGCTGATGTACCTGGATCTCAGGGTGCAATCTACTTCACAAGTGATGTAGTTACTGCTCTTGAAGCCAGAGTTAAATTCTATATGCAGGACTGGGCAGGAGCTAAAGCTGCTGCAGATCAGTTGATCAATTCAGGAAGATATCCGCTTATCACTAACCTTGAAGACTTCAACAGAATGTGGGAGAATGATTATCCACAGGAAGATATTCTTCAATTGTATACTGCGGCTCCAAGTGAACTTGCAAGAGCTAATGATATCTATCTTCGTTACAACCCTGCCAACGACCAATACAGCCCTGACTTTGTTCCATCTCAGTGGGTAGTTGATCTTTATCAGGATGAAGACATCAGAAAAGCTGTGTATTTTGACCAGAAGACAGTTAACCTTGGTGGTGTAACTTACGAAGATGTAACTCTTGTTGACAAATATCCAGGTAACCCTGCTCTTTGGACAGGTGCTACTACCAACTATCAGCATGCTCCTAAAGTTTTCAGAATTGCAGAAATGTATCTGATTTCAGCTGAAGCTGCTGCTCATCTTGATGGTGATGCTCTTACTCCATTGAACGCTCTTAGAACAGCAAGAGGAGTTGAGGCTATCGACGCTACAGGAGATGCTTTATTGGATGCTATTAAAGAAGAACGTACAAGAGAACTTGCTTTTGAAGGTTTCCGTCTGGACGACCTGAAGAGATGGGAAGAAGGATTTACTCGTAGAGATCCTCAGAGTCTGTTATTCATTCAGACAGGTCCTGGTTTCCATACTTTCAGTGTTCCAGCAGGAGCAGATAAGTTTACCTGGGGTCTTCCTAGCAATGATATAACCATTAATGAGAACCTGCGCGATCAGCAGAATCCAGGATGGTAATCATCTTTGAGTAAATTATAATGAACCGCCCCTTCTGGGGCGGTTTTTTTGTTTATAGCATACAGATTTTATGCATTTGTCCTACTTTTGCTTCAGTACACCTGAAACTATGATACGACTCCTGCTGATTTTTATTTTTATTTTGGCTCCCTTTTTTTCCTACGGACAGGATCAGGGCCTGGAACGTGGAAGCATACCGGGAAGAAGCAGCGAGCCCCAGAACGTACAGAATCAGGTTGAAGAGCCAAAACCTCCTGTTTCAGATTACAAAATAATTTCGATAGAAAACGACACCACTTCGGTTGATACTTCTCTTACCATCTATAAGGAATACAGGTTCAATTACCTCAGGCAGGACAATTTTGGTCTCCTGCCTTTTGCCAATGTGGGGCAGACCTACAACAGGCTCGTTTATGATTTCCAGAGGCATGACGATGATCTGACTCCTGATTTTGGGGCCCGGGCCCGACATTACAATTTTATGGAGGTGGAGGATATCTATTACTACAGGGTTCCCACTCCGCTCACAGAATTGTACTTCAAGTCTGTTTTCGAACAAGGGCAGACTCTGAATTCTTTGTTTACGGTTAATACGTCCAAAAACCTGAATTTTTCCCTTGCGTATAAAGGATTGCGCTCCCTTGGAAAATACCAGCACGTTCTCACCAGCACCGGGAACTTCAGGGCGACTCTTAGCTATAATACTCCCAATAACAGATACCGGTTAAAGACTCATTTTGCTTCGCAGGACCTCATGAATCAGGAAAATGGGGGCCTTACTGAATTGGCACTTGCCCAATATCTTTCAGAGGATGATGAATATTCAGACAGGTCGCGGTTGGCGGTGAATTTTGAAAATGCCGAAAGCACGTTGTATGGCAAGAGATTCTTTCTGAAGCACTCCTTCGACCTGGTTTCTTCCGTCGATTCCCTCTCATATAATAAATTTTCCATTGGTCACGTACTTAACTTTAGTGATAAGAAGTTCCTATTTAAACAGGCAGCGGCAAGTCCGTTCATCGGGCCCTCCTTTGAATCGGTGAACTTAAGGGATGAAGTGAAGCACGAGAACATATATAACGAGGCTTTCCTGGAATACGGCAATAACCTCTTAGGGAACTTCAGGGTCAAAGCTTCCCTGACGAACTTCAACTATGGTTATAATTCAGTCCTGGAACTGGAAGAAGGCAGGATTCAGAATAGGCTGATAGGAGAAACCATTTCTGCAGGAGGGGAATATTCCCGAGACCTGGGACCATTTGGCGTTTTTGCAGGCATTACTGTGGGAATTTCTGGAGAGTATACAGGAAATAACCTCCAACCTGGCCTTG
>CBFGYW010000231.1:0-3726 GCA_965653085.1 uncultured Salinimicrobium sp. | reverse complement strand
CATATCAGGATCAGGGGCAGGATATATTATACGATGGCGGATATCAGGGAAATGATGGAAAAGTTCAGAAAAGTTAAGAGTTAAGAGTTATGAGTTAAGAGTTTCAAATTTCTCAATATGTCAGCCTGAGCTTGTCGAAGGTCTTTAACTAATAGAAGGCACTTTCAATGGTGCAGCTCCGCTGGAGCTGGAAGAACGAAGAAGGTCATTTTCTACAAAGATTAACCTCCTCCCGAGGTTAAAGATGCCCTGGAAGGGCAAAATATCTGTAGAAAGTTAAACACCTTCTAATCCCTAGGCCCACCTTCATCACAAAGTAACCAATCAAACCTTTATATTTATGGAAAAACAAGACCAATACATTAATGACTTTGACCCCGACTTTGGCAACCCGCGATTGTGGGATCTGGAGTTTACGGCGGAACTGGATGGGAAAGTAGAGCGAGCCATCGGCCTGCTGGAACAGAAGGAGCTGGATATCACCGGCAATTACCTGACCTGGCAAAACCTGGGGCTGGCTTTCAGCTATGAATACAAGGAAGCCGGCCGGCAGCTTTTTCAGCGGGTGTGTCGGTTTTATCCGAAGTATTCCCAGGAGGAATGCGACCAGATGTACGACCGCTGCCTTATAAGGGCCCGCGGCAGTTACGATATGTTCGATTTCCTGTCCATGGTAAGGAAAGCAGGAATCACCGAAGAGGAGCTGTTATCTCCGGAAGAACTGGAGGAGCAGAAATTATTCGAAGCAGAGCTGGAAGCGGCAGGGATCTCCCCTAATGAATGGAATCAGCAGAAAACTGAGGAATCTGCTGAAAAGATTGCTCAACAGGAAAAGGAAGAAGCGGAATTCGAGGCGGTCCTGAAGGAAATGCTGCAGGAATTTGAATCGGAAGAAGCAAAGCCAGGCGGCTTTCCGAACGAGGTGTACGAGGAGCTGCCCGATTTCCTCAGGCGGGCCATAAAACCTGCCAAGGGGGAGCACCAGAAAAGCCTGATGCTACTGGGGTCCCTGGGGGTGCTGAGCTCTGCCTTTCCGGGCTTTAAAGGGATCTACGACAGCCTCATCCGCCCCAACCTGTACGTGTTCGTGTCGGCGCCTCCCGCCTCGGGCAAGGGCATCCTGAACTTCTGCAGGTATCTGGTAACGCGCATCCATCGGGCTAAGGAGGCTTCGGGAAAAGCGGCCCGGGAACAGTACGATCAGGAAATGGTCGATTTTGCCTTCAGCAAGGACAAGACCAAGGAAAAACCCCAGAAGCCTGCCGAGAAGATGCATTTCATCCCAGCCAACAACAGCAATACCGGCCTGCTGCAGCTGCTCGCCGACAACGAAGGCTGCGGCCTGCTCTTTGAAACTGAAGCCGATACCCTGGTGAATTCCCTGAAATCGGAATACGGAAACTTCTCGGATGCGCTTCGGAAGGCTTATCACCACGAGGAATATTCCTATTTCAGAAGGACCGACCGGGAGATGGTGCGGATGGAACGCCCCTGCCTCTCGGTAGTGCTGAGTGGTACTCCGGGCCAGCTGAAAGCTATGTTTCCCGATGCGGAAAACGGCCTCTTCAGCAGGTTCCTGTTCTATAATTTCACCGAAAAGCCCAGGTGGCAGCCCAAATTTCAGGCGGATGATTCCTTTGATCTCAAAGATTATTATGAAGCCCTGGGCGAGGAACTGTACGGCTTCTTTCAGAAGATGGAAAACCAGGAGGTGCAGATGATCTATAACCAGGACCAGAAGGACTTCTTCAACAGGAACTTTGAGAAAACCCTGGATGATACCTACGCCGTGTTCCCACCGGCTTTCCTTGCCACTGTGAAGCGGCTGGGCGTGACTTTCTTCAGAATCACCATGATCCTTACCGCCCTGAGATGTATGGAGGATGGACAGATTCCCGCCCGGCGGGAGTGTGATTTCTGGGATTTCAGGACTGCACAGCTGATCATCCTCACCCTGCTGCGGCACAGCAAATCTGTATTTACAATGCTTCCTGCTGAAAAACCGGTGAAAGTAAAACCCCAGGCGCTGCTGAAGGAACGCTTCCTGAACCTGCTGGATGGAACTTTTACCACAACGGAGTTTCAGAACCTGGCCGCCAGCCTCGGTATCTCAAAGAGAACTGCGTACAGGAATATTGGTGATTTCATTATCGCTGAGAAAGTGAAATTTGTGAAGCCAGGTCTTTATCAGAAATTATAGTCCGGGAAGCAGCATGTCTTTTAAAACGAGGGGAAGAGCGGAAGTTCTTCCCCTTATTTTTTTGGCCTCTGGGCGGATATGCCAGAAAGCTGTCCTGGCAAAGCTGGCAATTGTGGCAGATGTGGCAACAAAAAGGGCTTCACCTGCGCAAAGTTAAGCCACCAGGGGCAATAGAGGACACGAATTCCGAGGCAGTCAGCTATCGGGGTAAATTTGAGGAAGTGATGATTGCCACGAATTCACGAATATATTTCTAATCAATTCGTCGTGTCCTCACTTCAAATAAATAAATAACCAGAAAATCATGGCACGAATAAAAAATGGCCTGCTCTCCGGAATCATAGGCGACTTTGTGGGATATCAGGTAAAGGGGAAACAGTTTATGCGCCGGCGGCCCGTTCGCAAGGCTGAGCCTTCGGAGGCGCTGCTGCTAAGCAACCACATGTTTGCCTTAGCCGCCCAGTGGGTGAAGCCCCTGCTGCCCTTTGTACGCATTGGGTTTCGCAACTACAATGAGAACTTTGAGGGATATAATGCCGCCGTCTCGGTGATCCGGCTCGAGGCCCTGCAGAAGGACGGATACAACTCCTGGATAGATCCCGCGAAGGCTCGGGTGAGCCACGGAAGCCTCCCCCTGCCCACCGGCCTGCAGGCGCAGCTGCAGCCCGACGGCCGGATAGATTTCAGCTGGGACCCCAGCGGCGTTTCCGGCTGCAGTCCCCGCGACCGGGTGATGCTGCTGGCCTACAATGTGGGGAAGAAGTTTGCCGTGCCCCAAACCTTCGGCAACATCCGCCACGCCGGCAGCGACAGCCTGCAGCTGCCCCCGGATGTGACAGGAACCTTTCATCTCTACGCCGCTTTTATAGCCGAGGATCTTAGCCGGCAGTCGAACAGTGTTTATCTGGGAGAGGTGGAGCGGCGATTAGTACAGTGAACATTGGCAGAGGACAGAGGACCTGACATTGCTTTCCGGCGAAAGCTGGAATTCGTTGGACTTAATGAAATTGAAGTCTGAATAATTCTCCAGTTGTTATAATTTTATCAAATTCCTTTTTAAAAAGACCATTGATTAACTTTTTGTCGCCCGTCCATATTTTGGCGTCGTGAAACTCTGAAAATGCTACAAAAACAGTATCATCGATATCGATGTCTTTACATAAAGTAAAGGCTCGTTCATAATATTCCTGGGGAACAATTGAATGGTCTAGAAAACTTAGGTTCTTTGTTATTAACTCGTACACCTCGAAAAATTCCTCCGAACTGAATCCGGATATCCTTTGGATCTTTCCCTTATGTTCCAATATCTCATCCCTGGCGTATCCAGGAGCAATAAATCTGTATTTGCTTTTATGAAAGAGGAGGATTTGACCAATTCGGCTGTTGGTATTAAGTATGGCACTGAAAAGAATATTGCTGTCAACGATGATTCTCATCGCCCATCCCGGTTTCTTTTTTAACTCTTCCCCATCTTCCCGCTTTTGCCTCCTGGGCCAGTAACTGGATTTCTACGTCTCTAGCCTCAG
>CBFGYW010000230.1:0-3730 GCA_965653085.1 uncultured Salinimicrobium sp. | reverse complement strand
TGGGCCTGCACGTGTATGACGGACATCTGCGCGATGAGGATGCGGAAGTGAGAAGGCAGAGATCGGAGGAATGCTTAAAGCCTGTGCTCGCCCTGGCCAAGGGCATCGAGGCCGCCGGAAATCCGAAACCCGTCATCATTGCGGGAGGCTCGCCCACCTTCGGGATCCACGCCCGGCGGCAGGAAATCGAATGCAGCCCCGGCACCTTCGTCTTCTGGGACTGGGGCTACGGCAGCCTGCTCCCCGAACTGCCTTTCGTGCCTGCAGCCCTGGTGCTTTCAAGGATCATCTCCCGCCTCGATGAGGAAACCATCTGCCTGGACCTGGGACATAAATCCATCGCTTCCGAAAGCCCCTTCCCCCGGGTGCATTTCCTCAATGCGCCTGAGGCCATCCAGGTTTCCCAGAGCGAGGAACACCTGGTGCTGAAGGTAGACCCCCGGAAGGACTACTCCGTTGGCGATCTTTTCTACGGAATCCCCCATCACGTCTGCCCTACCTGTGCCCTTTACGAAAAGGCCTGGGTGGTGGAGGAAGGAAAGATCACCGACAGCTGGAAGGTAGTAGCCAGGGACAGGAGTCTTAGTGTTTAGTTGAGAGATAAAAGTTAAGAGTTAAGAGTTAAGAGTTAAGAGTTGATGCCAGGTTAAATTGAAGCTGGGCGAGATCTTCAGATCACCGCTGCGCCTGGTCTTCAGACCAGAGCGCAACCGGGGCGGGAATCTTCAGATTCCCGTGGCCACTCGCCTTGCCAATCTGAAGATTGGCTCCCCGTGGGGCTGAGGTCTGAAGACCTCGCCCAGCATACGGTAAAGCAATAATTCTTCCCATAAATTATTCTAAATTAGCTTCTATGAAAACAATCCTCACCCTCCTTGGAATCCTTTTCCTCCTCTCTTCCCCTGCCCTCCATTCCCAGAAAACAGAAACCGATACCCTGGAACCCTACATCAAGAAACTGATGCGGGACCTGGAGGTGCCGGGAATGTCTGTTGCCATAGTCAGGGATGGCGAACTCGTCTATTCTGAAGCCTTTGGAACCAAAACCATTGGCAAAAAGGATTCGGTGGATGTAAACACCCTCTTCGGGATTGGTTCCATCTCCAAATCCATCACCGCCCTTGCCTTGGGCCTTCTGGTCGACGAGGGAAAGCTTCGGTGGGATGACAAGGTGCGGGATCACCTGCCCTATTTCGAACTCTACGACCCCTACGTCAGCAGCAGCTTCAGCATCAGGGACCTGCTCACGCACCGCAGCGGACTCACCCCCGTAAGTGGAGGATTATTGTGGTACGATACTCCGCTGGACAAGGAAGAGGTTGTGCGGGGGATGAAGCATCTCAAACCCGTGGGCGAATTCCGCGGCAACCCCGCCTATCAGAATATCACATACGTGGTGGCAGGGGTCATCATCGAAAAGATCTCGGGCCAGAGCTGGGACGATTTTGTAAGGCAAAGGATCTTCGAACCCCTGGGGATGCAGCACACCCGGTCGCTATATTCCGACATCACCGGTTCAGAGAATGTTTCCACGCCCCATACCAAGTCCCCCCACTGGCAGGTGCTGCCCATCAACCACCGCAACCACGACAATCTGGGCCCCGCGGGCGGGATCTATTCCACCGCCCGCGACATGGCCCAGTATATGAAGCTGCTGCTCAACCAGGGCGTTTTTGAAGGAGACACCCTGGTGAGTCAGGAGGTGGTACAGGAGATCCTGAAGCCGCAGGTCTTCTTTCAGCTGTTTCCGGAACCCATCCACAACGAGTTCACCTCCTACGGCTTCGGCTGGTGGCTCACTCCGGTTGATGGGCACAAGGTCGTGGAGCACAGCGGCGGAGTCGACGGAATGGTAGCGAATCTGAAGATGGTAATGGACAAAGGCTTCGGAATCGTAGCCCTTTCCAACGCCGAAGAATCTGCCACCACCGCCCTGACCCTCGATGTGCTTGGGGATGTCCTGAACCAGGAGGCAGCCTACCGAAGATTCACCGATAGAATAGTTTCAAACAGGGAGGTCCGAAAAGTCCGGGCTATGGAAAATCAGGAAAACCTCCTGAAACAGCGGATCAAAGGCACCAAACCCCTTGAGGAGCAGCTGCTGCTGGGTACCTATTCCGAGGAGATGTACGGCGAGATCCTGGTACGGAAAAACGACAGGGGCAAACTCGAACTTGCCTTTTCCCATACCCCCGCCTTCACGGGCGAACTCAGCCACTGGCACCACAATATGTACCGCATCGACTGGTACGACCCGATGGTTCCCAGCGGCTTTGTGAGCTTCCTCCTCGACCCCGCAGGCAAGGTGAAGGAACTGGAACTGGACCAGCCGCAGTTGCTGGATGTGGATTTTGAGGAACTGGGGGTGATAAAGAAGGTAAATTAATCCGGGGGGAGATCTTTTTTACGGCATCCCGCATCACGTCTGCCCTACCTGCGCCCTCTATGAAAAAGCCTGGGTGGTGGAAGAAGGCCGGATCACCGACAGCTGGAAGGTAGTAGCCAGGGACAGGAGTCTTACGGTGTAAAAGAATACCAGGTCCATACTAAACAGCCCCTAAACAGCCTCTAAACAGCCCCTATACAGCCCTAAGGCTACTAAAATGGCTGTTATCTCCCTGTTTAGCGGCTGTTTTGTCCCTGTTATATACGAAGTTGGTAGGAAGAGGGTTGGGGGGAAGGCTATTTACTTCCATAAGAGGTACTTTAACGAGTATTTCTGAATTTCATCGAAAAGTTTTTCCGCTCTGGTTTATTGAAGCTGATCTTCTTTTCTGGACTTTAGGTAAAACCCAGAGTTCCATAGTTCCATAGTTCCAAAGTTCCAGGACTCCTAAATGGAACTAGAAAATTACGACCCCAGCAAAATAGGGCAAAAGGGAAATTCAGGGAATTTTGAGACGCTGTATTTTATCTTTTCAGAAATGGAAATATACTGTTGTATAAGTTTAAGAAAAAACCTACAAGGAAAGAAATGCACAGGATGCAGGTATTGCAAATGAATAATTAATTGCTTATTTTCACAGAAATACCCGGACACTGATCCGGGCGGGGGTATTTTGGGTCCTGCCTGCAAAAATATTCCACCCCCTCTTTTGGGAGTTTTCTTTTTCTTTTCATAATCTGTTTCTTTATTCTTCTTTCCCGATCATTTTAGTTTCCAGAGAATTTCCTGCCCGGGGCTTATCTGATTTTTTTCTGGGAGACCTGAAGGTTCTGTTGTTGGACACCTCGAAAAATGCCAGGTCTACAATCCTTGAAAACCTTAAATGATGACTTCCCTGTAGCTTCTATTTTCTGAGATAGTTCCATTTTGGGGTCCTGGAACTTTGGAACTATGGAACTATGGAACTTAGCGGGAATGACCTATTTGCAGTTAATAGTCTTATTCAGAGGTGTTTACAGAAATTTGCCCCTTAGTCTATAAAGGTGCACCTCCTCCGGAGGTGAAATGCTGGGGTGGGTCATTTTCTACAAAGGTTCCACTCCTCCGGAGTGATTTAAATTGAAGGCGGCCGGGTAGAAAGACCTCCGGATTTCCAGACCTCCAGGGGGTCCAATATTTGTAGAAATAGGTCCTACACCTTGTTCCATTTTCTATTTAGGCGCACCTCCTCCGGAGGTGAAATCCTAGGGTGGATCATTTTCTACAAAGGTTGCACTCCTCCGGAGTGATTTAAATTGAAGGCGGCCGGGTTGAAAGACCTCCAGATATCCAGACTCCAGGTGA
>CBFGYW010000229.1:0-3744 GCA_965653085.1 uncultured Salinimicrobium sp. | reverse complement strand
CGCTCCCGCAGCTCCTGTTGTTGCCCTTGAAGGTACACCCAAGGAGATCGTGGACATCCTGGAAGAATATATTAAACCAGCTGTGGCCAGTGACGGGGGGAACATCGTTTTTGATTCCTATGACCCCGATGAGAAACTCGTAAAGGTGATCCTGCAGGGAGCCTGCAGTGGCTGTCCTTCCTCGACCATTACCCTGAAGAACGGAATCGAAACCATGCTCAGGGAAATGCTGGCAGGCAAAGTTGACAAAGTGGAGGCCGTGAACGGTTAGAAATAAATAGAAACTCATGTAAAAGGACAGGCTCAAAACTTGTCCTTTTTTTATAGGAATATTTGGTTCCAATCTTTTGAGCTTTAACGATTCTTTATATTCTGCCCCTCCGTAATTTCGTAAATTGATAATCAACAAGTTAACATTTAAAATATTAGAAATCATGGCAGTATTGAAAGTAATTGAGATCATGGCCAATTCCACAACCAGCTGGGAAGATGCCGTAAAGAATGCAGTAAAGACTTCGTCCAAGACAATTAAGAATATCCGTTCGGTATATGTAAAGGATCAGACTGCAAATGTTTCCGGAGGTGAAATTACGGAATACAGGGTCATCGTGAAGATCACTTTTGAGGTGGATGACTAGTAGCAATCCTAACCTCTTGGTATTTCCAAATGGCCCTAAAAAGTTCCCTTTAACAGGATTTTATGGCTTTGTCCATTCCCTTTCGTATTATAAATGATAAATTTGCGAAAGGACAGGCGTTTTCTGTCCTGTTCAGAATCTGCATACAACTTATATGGAAGAGATCAAGGATTTTCAGCATTATCTCAACGAATTCGCCGAACGTTTCATCGCCTACATCCCCGACCTGCTGGGAGCCCTCCTGCTTCTGGTGGTCGGCTGGTATGTCATCAAATTTCTGCTGAAATACCTGCGGAAGCTTTTTGTGCGCAGGGATTACGATCTCGCACTTCAGAATTTTACGCTTAACTTCCTGGAATGGGCCCTGAAGATCCTGTTATTCGTGATGTTCATCACCCAGCTGGGCTTCCAGACCACCTCCCTCCTTGCGGCTCTTGGGGCTGCCGGACTGGCCATAGGACTGGCCCTCCAGGGTTCCCTGGCAAATCTTGCCGGCGGAGTGCTTATCATCCTGCTTAAGCCGTTCAGGCTGGGCGACTGGATTGAGGTACAGGGGGTTTCAGGGAGTGTTAAGGACATTTCCCTGTTCTACACTAAACTTAATACTTTTGGGAATCAGCTGGTGATAATTCCTAATGGACAGCTTTCAAACGATAACATCATCAATTATTCGGCAGAGAAGATCAGGCGGGATGAAATTATTATAGGCATCGCGTACGAGAGTAATATCAAGGAGGCCAAGGATATTCTGATGAACCTTCTAAATGAGCAGGAGGAAATTCTGAAAGAGCCAGCACCTGAGGTCTTGGTGAAAGAGCTGGCAGATAGTTCGGTGAATCTTTCTCTGAGGTTCTGGGCTACTAATGAGACCTTCTGGGCGAGACATTGGTTCACTATTGAAGAAGCCAAGCGAAGACTGGAGCACGCTGGAATATCAATACCTTTTCCTCAACGGGATCTTCATATTATCGATAACAGGATGGCAATCCAGGGACCGGGGATTTTATAACCCAAGGGTTTGCAACCACAACTTGTGTACAAAAGGCGGGGATCTGAAGATCCGACGCAGCGAACAGGCTACCCCAGCAAAAAATCCTTTAAATAGTATGGCTCGAAGTAAGCGACATCTTCAAAATCCTCCACCTGGTATTTTCTATTGGCCAAAGCAGCCATTTCCTGTGCCGAAGGCAGCTTGCCATCTATGAAACGGGCGTTTTTATGGGTGCAGACAGCCTTGAACTTCTCAACCCCATCCCCTATAAAACTCACAAGCCCCTGCTGCAGGTATTCCTCAAAGGAATTCTCATCAAGAATAATCGCCTGAGTCTCCAGGATCTGCGTCTTCTTAGCATCAAATCCTGCAGTGTAAACTTCCATCCTGCGCGCGTCAAGCAGGGGGAAAATGAAGTCTCCCGCCTCCTTGGGCACCTGATGAGCCAGGGAACTTAAGGTGGGAATCGAAATCAGCGGAAGGTCCAGGGAAAAGCACAGGCCTTTGGCTGCTGAAACACCTATTCGCAGCCCAGTATAGGAACC
Source organism: uncultured Salinimicrobium sp. (assembly GCA_965653085.1). Taxonomy (GTDB): domain Bacteria; phylum Bacteroidota; class Bacteroidia; order Flavobacteriales; family Flavobacteriaceae; genus Salinimicrobium. Next base: position 1,570 of record CBFGYW010000229.1, on the reverse strand, counting down.
GGGGCCTTTACTTACCGCAATGGCCTCCAGGTCATCCGGTGTGAACCGGTTCTCCTTCAGGATCTCCTGTATGAAGAGATGCAGGCGTTCTGCATGCGAATACTGGTTGTTGTAGTCTTCCTTCAAGGCAACCACCTCCCCATCCTTTGCCAAAGCAACAGAACAGTTGGTGGTCGCTGTTTCAATACATAATATCAGTGCCAATCTCTTTCCTTATTATTCTTCAGCTTCCTTGCCGATAATCTCTACCTTGTCCCCGTCTTTCAGGGTCTTGGTAACCGTGTTATATGGCCCTGTGATGACTTCCTCGCCCACTTCAAGACCTGACACGATCTCGATGTTCTGGTCATCCTGAATTCCTGTCTTCACTACCCGCAGGTCTGCTTCGGCTCCTTTTTTCACGAATACCGTCTCAAAACGCTTTGGAGGACCTGAATTCTCATTTGGCTTTGCTGCTGTTCCGGAAGTATCGCTCTTAATGACAATGGCGCTGATCGGCACCCCGACAACATCCAGCTTCTTATTGGTGATAATATCCACTGTAGCCGTCATTCCGGGACGGAAAGGAGAATAGGTCTCCGGTTTCCCTTCCAGCAGGTGCTTATATGAATCCTCCAGAATTCTCACCTTCACCTTGAAGTTGGTCACCTGGTCGGCAGTCAGCTCAGTAGCTGCTGAGTTGGAGATCTCGGTAACAATTCCCTTGAATTTCTGTTTCAGGTAGGCATCCACTTCAACGATGGTAGAATCCCCTACGCTCACCTTCACGATGTCATTCTCATTGACATCAACCTCCACCTCCATTGCTGAAAGGTCAGCAACCCTGAGAATTTCGGTACCTGCCATCTGCTGTGTTCCCACAACCCTTTCTCCGAGCTCAGCACTCAGGGAGGAAATGGTACCCGCCATCGGGGCGTAGATGTTGGTTCTTCCAAGACTTTCACGGGCCTCGTTCACGGTGGCGGCAGCACTCTGCACATTGTAATATGCCGACTGCCGGTTGGCCTTGGCTACTTCATAGGAGGAAACGATTCCTTCCCATTCCGCTCTGGAAATTATCCCTTTATCAAAAAGCGTCTGGTTTCTCTCATAATTCGATTTAGCTTCTCTCAGACTAGCCTCAGCCTGTGCCAGCCCTGCCTCAATATTCTGAAGGGTAGCCACCGACCGCTGGAGGCTGGACTGATAGATATCAGGGTTCACCCTGGCCAGAAGGTCACCCTCCTGAACCTGCTGCCCTTCCACTACCGGCAGCTCGATGATCTCTCCTGAAACTTCCGAAGATAGCATTACCTCAACCTCCGGCTGGATCTTTCCTGTTGCCGAAACGGTCTCTTGAATGTCTATAGGCTTGATCTCGGTGATCTCCACCTGCTCAAACTCTCCCGAGTTGCCAAACCATCCTGCTTTTTTACCTACGATCAATAAAACAATAACTGCTAAGGCAATACCAAGAATAATATAAAGTGTCTTTTTTTTCATGAAATTAAAATTTGAGGTCGGTGACAGGCACACCAAAATAGAGTTCCAAGACTTTTAGTTTAAAAATATAATCAAATTTGGTTCTTAC
>CBFGYW010000228.1:0-3758 GCA_965653085.1 uncultured Salinimicrobium sp. | reverse complement strand
GATGTGGATAAAAGACACCGAGGCATCAATGCCTTTATCGTTGAAAAGGGCTGGGAAGGCTTCGAAATTGGGCCAAAGGAACAGAAACTGGGGATCAGGGGAAGCGATACGCACTCGCTGATGTTTACCGACGTAAGGGTTCCGAAGGAAAACAGGATCGGGGAAGACGGATTTGGATTCAAGTTTGCAATGAAGACCCTGGCAGGAGGGCGCATTGGAATTGCTGCCCAGGCTCTGGGAATAGCAGCCGGAGCCTATGAACTTGCAAGAGATTACTCAAAAGTAAGGAAAGCTTTCGGTACCGAGATCATGAACCATCAGGCAATAGCCTTTAAACTTGCCGACATGCACGTTGCAATTGAGGCTGCCCGTCACCTTGTTATGAAGGCCGCCTGTGATAAGGACAACGGTGAAAATTACGACCTCTCGGGAGCCATGGCAAAACTCTTTGCCTCAAAAACCGCAATGGATGTTACCATCGAGGCGGTCCAGGTGCACGGAGGAAATGGTTATGTGAAGGAATATCACGTGGAGCGACTGATGCGGGACGCCAAAATAACCCAGATTTATGAAGGTACTTCTGAGATCCAGAAGATCGTAATTTCAAGAAGCATCCTGAGCTAGGTAAGGTCAAGCAACTAAAGGCAGCTCCATAAGCTGCCTTTAATTTTTCCGCAGAAATCCGAAATCTGACGTGGTTAAATTCAAAGATTAAGTCCCTAATAATCACTTTCTACAAGGACTTCTTTGAAATTTTAAAAATTAGTTTAAATTTGTCTTAACTAATAAACAAATCTAACATGAAAAAATTATTTTTAGGATTAGCACTAGCAGCTTTTACCCTTTCAATCTACTCTTGTAGAGAAACTACTGAAGAAAACACTGACACCACTATTGAAGAGGTTGAAGCAGATGTAGAAAGTGACTTCGAAGAAGCGGAAGCCGAAATTGAAGAAACAACTGAAGAAGTTGAAGCTGAAATTGAAACTGAAGTTGAAGATAACGACGGTATTTAATTTTCTGTTTTGAAATAGAATGAAGCCATAAGTATCTTATGGCTTTTTTTAACCTTAAAAATCAGCATCATGAAAAGAATAATTTTAAATCTGTTTTTAGTAGCAATGACCCTGGGAGTCTACTCCTGTAGGGAAACCACCGAAGAAAAAACTCAGGAAGCCCTTGAATCCATAGGGGAAGATATAGAGGAAAACACTGAGCGCGCCGCCGAAGAGATAGAGGAAGGCACAGAGGAACTGGGCCGGGAAATTGAAGAAGGCGCAGAGAATCTGGAACAGGAGATCGATCAGGAGATCCACGAAGATGACGTGAATTAGGATTCCAGCTATAAGAAAGTTAAAGCCACCCATGGGTGGCTTTTTATTTGAGTCTCCCCAGAAGATTGCTGGAAAATATTAGGCTCAGAAAATTTATTTAGGATAAATACGTTATAAGTTTATAAATTAGTTGGCGTTAAGACAAAATCTATTTTATTTGCACCTATAATTGTATCAAACCCAAATCTTATGAAAAATATTCTTTTCGGCATCCTCTGCATTTTTGGTGGTATTTCTTCAGGCTTTGCTCAGGAACTCAGTTATGGGCTCAAAGGGGGGATCAACTACACCATGGGAGGGCAGATCACCGGAAACAGCTCTAACGGGATCTATTATGACGGAACTGTGGAAGGATCTGGACAGATTGGGTTTCATGGAGGAGCTTTCCTCCAGGTTAATTTCGGAAAGTTTTTCGTGCGTCCCGAGATCGTTTATACCACAATAGAAAGCGAATTTGAATTCCCTACCCAGCCATCTACCTACGCTGTAGAGAAGTTTGACATCCCGCTGCTTCTGGGTTACAATATTTACGGGCCTCTTGATGTATTCGCAGGGCCAGTGTATTCAAATATTCTTAGCTCCACTCTTGAAGGAAATGAGTCGGAAGCACCCATAGTGGTTCAGAATTCTCCTATCAATTTTCAGGCAGGAGTAAAAGTCGAATTTGGAAGGTTTGGAGTGGATGTGCGGTACGAACACACCCTGTCTTCAGCAGAGGTCCAGCAGCTTGATATTCTCAACAGTGAATACGGAATCAATCGCGCCACCTTTGATGATGCCCGGCTGAACCAGGTTATTGTCGGAGTCATATTCAAACTTGGTGGCCCCGGATTGAATGAAAGAAGGCGTAGACCCTGCTATTAATCATTTTCTTCACAAAAGTACTTTTTGTAGTATGCCTTCCTCCAGGTTTGGCTTAAAAGCCTAATTCTGTTTTATCAGCCCTTCAATTTTCTCGAGCAGGTCATCCATTTCAAAGGGCTTGGCGATAAAATCGTTTGCCCCTGCATTCCTGCACTTCTCCCCTGCCTCGTGAAGGGCCGACATCATTAAAATCGGAATATCTGCTGTAGCCTGGTTATTTTTCAGCCTGGCGCATACCTCGGTCCCATTGACTCCCGAAATGAGCTTGTCCAGGAGGACCAGGTCGATGTCCCTGCTTTCTATAAGATTTTCTGCCTCGTCCGGCTTTTCGGTTACCGAAACTGAGTAGCCGTTAAGCTCCAGCAGGACCTTAAGCATTTCTCCTATCCCTGAATCGTCGTCGACAACCAGTATATTTCTATTCTCTTTCATGGTTTAAGTGCTTTTATTTACAGCATCCAGGGTAAATTTAAATTCGGCTCCCTGGCCTAATTCACTTTCTACTTCTATAGTGCCTTCGTGGCGCTCTATGATTTCCTTGGCCAGATAGAGGCCGATTCCGAAGCCTGAGAAGGTTTCCTCGCTCTTGCCTCCCGCCCGGAAGAACCTCTTGAAAATACTTTTGTGCTTCCGTGGATCTATTCCTATCCCTTCGTCCCTTATCAGCACTGAAACCTTGAATTCCTCCTGACTCACAACCCGCACCTCCACTTCCTGCTTATATGGAGAATATTTTATCGCATTGGTAATGAGGTTTATTAATACCTGCCCAATCCGGTCCCGGTCTGCATACACATTGCTCTGGTTGTCGTGGAAAACATGAATGACATGCTGGGTGTTTGTATATCGAATATCCTGCACGGTTTCATCGACAAGTTCATTGAGGCTGAAAGAGCTCTTCTTAAGTTTCAGCTTGTTTTCTTCTATCCTGGAAAGATCCAGCATTTCAGAAATAAGGCGCGTAAGTCGATGGATCTGATGATCAATCCGCTCAAGGGACGGTTTTACGGGCAATTTTGAAAAATCAGTTGCATTTTCATTTTTCAGAAGAGTCAACAACAGCTGTACATACCCTTTAATGGAGGTTACAGGGGTCTTCAGTTCATGGCTCACCATCTTCAGGAAGTCCTCTTTCCGCTTTTCCTCTTCCTTCAGCTTCTGGATCTCGGTATTGTTGCCAATCCACATTTTAATGATACCGTTTTCATCACGCACTGCCTCAGCCCGGCTCAGGTGCCATTTATATTTTCCGAATCTGTCGAGAAACCGCAGTTCCATTTCGAAATAATCACCTGTTTCCAGTGACCTTCGCCATTTATTCTCATAGTCCTTCCGCTCATCAGGGTGGATGAACTGAGCCCAGCCCGTTTCCTGGAGCTGCTCACTGCTCATGCCAGTATACTCGAGCCAGTTCTGGTTGAAGTAAATAAACCTGCCTTCAGGAGTGGTATTCGCCACTTTCTCAGGCATCAGATCTGCCATTTGTCGAAAATGCGATTCGCTTTCCTTTAGCAGAATCTTCGATTCCACTATCTCCGAAACATCCAGCCCCATATTCAG
>CBFGYW010000227.1:0-3771 GCA_965653085.1 uncultured Salinimicrobium sp. | reverse complement strand
GATAAAGGAGGACCGCTTCTGGGAGGTGATTGATGAGCTGAAGGAGAATGGGGCAGAGGGAATTCTCGTGGTGCCGATTGAGAAGATGGTGTTGTAACATTTATAGCCTAAAGAAAAAATAAAAACCAATGAGCTTGAAAATAAAGAACTGCAAAGACCCGGAACGGGGAGAATGGGCAAGCATCCTAAGACGGCCGAGGCTTGATCTGGAAAGCCTGGAGGAGACTGTAGTGGAAGTCTTCCGAGAGGTGCGGGAAAGGGGGGATGAAGCCCTGCGGAATTACACCAGGAAATTTGACGGAGTGGATATTGAATCCTTTCAGGTTCCCGAACAGCAGCTTCTGAAGGTAGGAGAACAACTTTCAGATGATTTGAAGGAGGCTATTATACTGGCGAAGAACAACATTGAGAGATTTCACGCTGCCCAGAAAACAGGGAGAGTGGAAGTAGAAACCGTTCGGGGAGTGAAATGCTGGCAGGAGAAGAAACCTATCGGGAAAGTGGGAGTTTATATCCCGGGCGGTTCAGCGCCTTTGTTTTCCACGGTGTTGATGCTTGCCATTCCAGCGAAACTGGCTGGCTGCAGGGAGATAATCCTTTGCTCCCCGCCAGATAAGGCTGGACAGATCCACCCTGCGGTACTTTTTGCAGCACAGTTATGTGGTGTCACCAAGGTATTTGCGCTGGGTGGAATTCAAAGTATTGCAGCGATGACCTTAGGCACTGAGAGCCTTCCCAGGGTGTACAAGATCTTCGGCCCCGGGAACCAATATGTCACTGCTGCCAAACAATACGCCACTAAAATGGGAATTGCCATAGATATGCCAGCCGGCCCTTCGGAACTATTGGTAGTTGCCGATGACAGCGCCAATTCTTCCTTCGTCGCTTCCGACCTGCTCTCGCAGGCAGAGCACGGGCCGGATAGCCAGGTGCTGCTGGTATCCGGTTCGATGGAAATGCTGCAGCAGGTGGAGCAGGAGGTTTACCGCCAGCTGAAGGACCTGCCGAGAAGAGAGATAGCCGAAGCGGCCCTGCAGCACGCCCGATTTATCTATCTGAAGAGAGAGCAGCAGATGCTGGAGCTGATCAATGAATATGCGCCTGAACACCTTATCATCTGTACCGGAAATCCTTCTTTTTTCACAGATGGTGTTGAGAATGCAGGCTCCGTCTTTATAGGAAACTTCACCCCCGAGAGTGCCGGAGACTATGCCTCTGGCACCAACCATACCCTCCCCACCAATGGTTACGCAAGACAATACAGCGGGGTGACCCTGGATAGTTTTCAGAAAAGCATCAGTTTTCAGAGCATTTCCGAAGAGGGAATTCGGAATATTGGCCCTGCAATAGAACTGATGGCAGGGGCAGAAGGGCTGGAGGCCCACAGGAAGGCGGTGAGCCTAAGGTTGAATTATCTAAAAGAAGAAAATGAGAAATAATTTTAGTCTGAACGGTCTCGTCAGGAAAAACATCCTTGAAATGGCCCCCTATTCTTCTGCCCGCCAGGAATTCACCTCGGGGGGCAGGGAGATGATCTATCTGGATGCCAATGAGAATCCCTTTGGAAATGGTTTGAACCGTTACCCCGATCCGCTGCAGAAGGAGCTGAAGGCAGTGCTGGCGAAGGTCAAGGAAGTACAGCCCGACCAGATCCTCCTGGGAAATGGCAGCGATGAGGTACTGGACCTGCTCTTCCGGGCCTTCTGCGAACCTGGTAAGGACAACATCCTAAGCCTGCCGCCCACCTACGGGATGTACCAGGTGCTGGCCCGCCTCAACAATATCGAGGAGCGTGAAGTCCTGCTGGATGAACAGTTCCAGCCCAGGGTTCCGGAGATCCTGAAATCAGTGGATGCAAACACCAAAATCATCTTTCTCTGTTCCCCAAACAATCCTTCAGGAAATTCCTTTTCTGCTGAGAAAGTGGAAGCCATTCTAAGAGGTTTTGGCGGCCTGGTGGTCATAGATGAGGCCTATATTGATTTCTCTGCGCAGGAAAGCTGGCTTAAAAGACTGGAGGAGTTTCCCAACCTGGTGATTTCCCAGACCCTTTCAAAAGCATACGGACTGGCGGCAATTCGCGTAGGGATAGGCTATGCTTCCAGAGAGATCATCGCGCTGCTCAACAAGATCAAGCCGCCCTATAACATCAACGGGCTTTCCCAGAGGGCTGCCCTTGAAGCCCTGCAGAAGAAGGAGAGGCTGGAGGAGGAGATCCTAGAGCTGCTGGAACAGCGGGCATTCCTGGAAACAGAGCTTAAAAGTCTTGGATTTGTTGAAAGAGTGGATCCCTCTGACGCCAATTTTATTCTGGCACGCGTAGATGATGCTCCCAGACGCTATAAGGAGCTATTAGAGCGCGGAATTGTGGTAAGGGACAGGTCAACCCAACCGTTGTGCGAAAACAGCTTACGCTTCACCGTAGGCGCCAAAAACGAGAACCGGAAGCTGCTCGAGGCCTTAAGGAATATAGAGAGCAACTTGTAATAAAATAAAATGATGAGAAAAAAAGTATTATTCATAGACCGTGACGGGACCATAGTACTGGAACCGGAAGATTACCAGCTCGACAGTTTTGAGAAGCTGAAGTTCTATCCTGAAGTTATTCAGTACCTGGCTCGTATTGCCAAGGAAATGGATTTCGAACTGGTGATGGTGACCAATCAGGATGGGCTTGGCACCTATTCCTACCCTGAGGAAACCTTCTGGCCTTCCCAGAACTTTATGCTGCAGCTGCTCGAGGGGGAGGGAGTGACATTCGAGGAGATCCTCATAGACCGAACCTTTCCGGAAGAGATGGCCGAGACTCGCAAGCCTAAAACCGGACTTCTGAAAAGATATTTTTCTGAAGAAGAATACGACCTGAAGAATTCCTTCGTAATCGGAGACCGGCTCACCGATATGGAACTGGCAAAGAACCTGGGCGCAAAAGGGATATTCATCAACACCCACGAAGAACTGGGAAGCAGGGAGGTGACCGTGGACCGGCAGGAGCTGGAGGAGGTAATTTCCCTCTCAACCCCCAGCTGGAAGGAGATCTATGAATTCCTGAAACGGCCTTCCCGGGTGGCAGTGCTGGAAAGGAAAACCAATGAAACAGAAATCCAAATTGAGCTGAACCTCGATGGGACCGGAAAAGGCACCATCGATACTGGAATAAAATTCTTCGACCATATGCTGGACCAGCTCGCCCGCCACGGGCAGATGGATCTGGATCTTCAGGTGAGAGGAGACCTCGAGGTCGATGAGCACCACACCATAGAAGACACCGCCATTGCCCTGGGGGAGGCCTTCGCCAAAGCCCTTGGAAACAAACTCGGTATAGAACGCTATGGGTTCTGCCTGCCAATGGACGATTGCCTGGCGCAGGTAGCCATTGACTTCGGAGGGAGAAACTGGCTGGTATGGGAGGCAGAGTTCAAAAGGGAAAAAATCGGGGAGATGCCAACAGAAATGTTTTTCCACTTCTTCAAATCCTTCAGCGACGGGGCCAAGGCCAACCTCAACATTAAGGCCGAGGGTACCAATGAGCACCACAAGATAGAAGCCATTTTTAAAGCCTTCGCCAAGGCCATCAGGGCAGCCGTAAAACAGGATCCCGAAAAGATGGTCCTGCCCAGCACCAAAGGAATGTTGTAATAATTCAAAGTTATGTTGAACAAGGAGATCGCAGAAAAAGAGAAGGTCGTGATCATAGATTACGGGGCGGGGAACATCCAGAGCCTGAAGTTCGCCCTGCAGCGGCACGGGTACGAGGGAATTCTGAGCAGC
>CBFGYW010000226.1:0-3790 GCA_965653085.1 uncultured Salinimicrobium sp. | reverse complement strand
TACATCTTCTTCCTGGTCTATATTCCTATTCTTTCCATCGTATGTTTCATCCCGGTCTTCCGAATAGGCAATCCCCTCAAACACTACATCATCGCCGGATCTCTGGTGCTGCTCCTTACATCCCTGGTGCCTGTGTTTACCTACATATTGTTTGACCTGCTTCCCGTTTCGAATAAAACTGGCTACAGCGTATATTTTATGGGACTGATAATCGAAAACCTGATCTTCTCCCTCGGACTCGGCCGTAAGCAGAAACTTCTGATGAACGAAAACCTGGAGGCTAAACGGAAGATCATCGCACAATTTCAGGAGAATGAGATTCTGCGGACTAAGATTCAGGAGCAGTTGGAAAAGAATGTAGAGGTCCTGAGCAGGCAGGCGGAAGCGGACAAGCTGGAAAAAATAAAGACGAAATACGACAAGGAGCTTGCTGAAATGCGGCTGATCGCCCTCAGGAGTCAGATGAACCCGCACTTTATCTTCAATTCCCTGAATTCAATAAAGCTGTATATCATAACCAACGAAAAGGAAAATGCAGTGTATTACCTGAACAAGTTTTCCAAGCTCATCCGCAAGATCCTTTCAGCCACCAACGAGAAAGAGACAAGCCTGGCTGAAGAACTCGATACCATGAAGCTGTATGTGAGCATTGAGAATATCAGGTTCGGCGGAAGTATAGATTTTCAGGTGGAGAGCGATCCGGAAATATATGAAGGGGAAGTCAAACTGCCCGGACTCATCCTGCAGCCTTTCCTTGAGAATGCCCTGTGGCACGGCCTGCCCCTGATAAACTCTCAAAAGAAGCTGCTGATCCGAATTCAGAAGGAAGCGGGGATGGTAAGAATTGAAATTGAGGACAATGGCATTGGGCGGCAGAGGTCGGGCGAACTCAATAATTTAAAGCTCCACAGGCGTAAATCACTGGGAATAAAACTTACCCGCGAACGCCTGCGCACCTTTTACCAGAACCATCAGCAAGAGTATTCCCTGAAGATTGTCGATCTGGTCGATGCGGAAGGCAAGGCAGCAGGAACAAAGGTTGTGCTCCAGCTTCCATTACGCTAATGCCTGGAATCAGTGTAAAAAGCCCGGGAGCTTCAGTTTAAATTTTTAAAACTTAAGTGGTGTTTCGTTTGAAGTAAAAAAAGCCGCTCCCTTCATTTCCCGATTAACGGCTCTTTCGACTAACCCAGAAACCTACTGATATATTCAGGCTACCTATCTCTCCAGGTGTAGGTTCTTCAGAATTATTGAAAACAGAAAAGGACAGGTTAGTGCCTGTCCTTTTAAGTAAAGTGGAAATGAATTTCCCGCAAACGATCTATTGCACCCTGCTCTTCTCTTCCTCTGCTCCCCCGGTGCGTTGCCTCGCCGGCGCGACCTGAGATCCGAACCTGTAGGTGAAACTGAGGTTGACCACCTGTGAATCCCGTCTCTGAAAGAAGTTTTCGCTATAACCGGTCAACCTTGTGGTTGCCCTGGTCTTCGCAGTGGAGAACAGGTCGGAGACATTGAGCTTCAGACTTCCCTGTTTATCCCAGAACTGCTTCTGTACCCCCGCCGAAAGCATCCAGAAGGGCTCCACGTCCAGGAATCCGTAGATCTCACTGGAGCGGAAAACCCCGATCAGCTCTGCCGACCAGCTATCTGACATCTTGAAGGAGTTGTTTGAATTGAAATTGAAGGCCGGCCGCCCGTCATCCAGATTTGTGTTGGCAAGATTCCCCTGGTATAGGCTGTAGTACAGGGTCGCATTGTTGGTGCTGTTGAACCAGTCCCCCAGTTTAAAAGGCGCGGTAAGGGTGAAGGCATAATAATCCTGCTTGGCGAGGTTCAGGTTCTGTTGCACCACAACATTCTCCTGCTCGGGGTCCAGAGACAGCACGTTCAGGATCACATCCTCGGTTCTGCTGTAGCTGTACTTCATCGTAAACTTCTGCAGCCAGGTATGGGTGAATTCCAGCGCATAGGAAAGCTCCGGATCCAGGTAAGGGTTTCCGGTGGAGTAGGTGCTCGGATCCAGAAAGGTTTTAAAGGGATTCAGCTGATTGTACGTAGGACGATTGATCCTGCGACTCAGGGAGAGCCCAAATTCGTGATTTTCGTTCGGTGTATATCCCACAAAGCCGCTGGGGAAAAACTGCGTGTAATCCCGCGTAAATGTCTCTCCTGTGGTGATCTGTTCCCCTTCCGCATTGGTATTCTCCAGCCGCAGTCCCAGCTGATAACTGAATTTCTCCCCCTGTGAATTCAGGTTCAGGTAAGCCGCATTGATGTTCTCGCGGTAATGGAAGTTATTGCTGATGTTCTCATCCAGCTCATTGCCCCCGTTACTGCGGTCGTAGAATCGCAGGTCGTTCTCAGAATTCACCAGACTCGATTTGACTCCGGCCTCCAGATTCCCTTTGATCCAGGTTAATGGCTGTGAATAATCCAGTTTGGCCGATTTGATGCTTAGGTCCCCATCAATATTTCCATACAGCAGATATGGGTCTCTGAATGGCTCTCCCGCGAGGTCCAGATACCTGGTGTTGTAATCCTGCACTTCAGAATTGCCGTAACGGATGTAATCGAGGTCTCCTGAAATCTCCCTGCCGGTGGTGTCAATACTGTGCTTGAAATTCAGATTGATCCCGCCACTCGGCCTTTCACTATTGCTGAATCCGGTGGTAAGAAAGGAAGACTCAGCCTGCTGTGCTGCATTAAGGACCAGCGACTGGTTATTGTTCGTGCGGTCAAAATTTGTGAGCAGGCCATAGGCAGCCACCCCAAGAATGGTGTTTTCAGAAAGGTTATAGTCCATCCCCACCCTTGCAGTATGGCTTTCTATATCAAAAACGAACCGGTTCTGCTGGTCATAACCTCCAGTCACCGTCTCGCCATCAAGAAACTGCCGGAAGATATCCAGGTCCACAAAATCCTTCCGGAAGGAATAGTTGTAGTTTCCGAAGATATTGATCTTCCCCTTGCGATGATTCAGCTGAATCCCCTGATTGGTCTTGAAGTACCTGCCCTGACCAAAGGAAGAGCTGATGCTGCCATTGGTCCCCTGCTTGTTGTCCTGTTTCAGTTTAATGTCGATGATGCCCGCATTTCCGGCGGCGTCGTATTTTGCTGAAGGATTCGTGATGAGCTCGATCCTGTCTACCGAATTCGCCGGAAGGCTGCGCAGCATATTGGCCAGGTCTGCCCCCGACATAGGTACCGGCTTCTCGTTAATCATCACTATGACCCCCGACCTGCCTCGCATGCTGATGTTGTCATTCTGGTTAATAACCAGCCCCGGAGCTTTCTCCAGCACTTCCAGGGCAGTGTTCCCCGCATTTGAAATGCATTTGTCCACGTTGAGGACCGTTTTGTCGAAATGCTGTTCTATGAACGGCTTGACTACCACGATCTCCACCTCCTCCAGCTCACTGCTGCGCTCCTCTAACAGAATCGCTTCCCTGCTGAGGTTGGAGCTCAGCTCAAAGGCAGGGGACTGGAAAGTGGCGAATTCAGGATGCTCCACGATAAGCCTATAGGTATTGGCGGAGAGGGTAGGGAAGTAGTAAGATCCTGCTTCATCCGAAAATTCCGCCTTAACCAGCGTAGTATCGGCAGCCTTTAATAAATGCACCATTGCACCTTCAACAGGCTGGTTTCCGGGGCCCATAATCTGTCCCTTAAGAGTAAAATCCTGCGACTGTGCCATGGCCAGGCCAGTGACTGAAAGAAAAATGATTAACAGGAGCCTGTGGCCTTTGGTTCTGAAATGTAACATAATGACTGTTCGTTTAATGATTGATTG
>CBFGYW010000225.1:0-3795 GCA_965653085.1 uncultured Salinimicrobium sp. | reverse complement strand
AAATTCAGTCGTTTCCTCGGCTAATATTGAGGCCCACGCAAGGATCATTCTTCAGAAATATATCCAGAGAAGCCTTATCAAGATCTCCAACGAGATCATCGAAGAGTCCTACGATGAGACTACCGATGTTTTCGACCTTCTGGACACCGCCGAATCAAAATTGTATGAGGTAACCCAGGGGAACATCAAACGTTCGTCTGAGACGGCCCAGGACCTTGTGATGCAGGCGAAGAAGAGGATTCAGGAGATCTCCAACAAGGAAGGGCTCAGCGGGGTGCCTTCAGGTTTTGATAAACTGGATAAACTTACTTCCGGATGGCAGCCCAGTGACCTCATTATCGTTGCTGCCCGTCCTGGTATGGGTAAAACGGCTTTGACCCTCTCCATGGCGAGAAATATTTCTGTGGGACAGAATATTCCGGTGGCTTTCTTCTCCCTGGAGATGTCTTCGGTACAGCTGATTACCCGACTTATATCTTCTGAAACCGGACTTTCTTCAGAAAAACTGCGTACCGGAAGCCTTGAGAAGCATGAGTGGGAACAGCTGAACGTAAAGGTGAAAGGCCTTGAAAAAGCACCGCTTTTCATTGATGATACCCCTTCGCTTTCCATTTTCGACCTCAGGGCTAAAGCACGAAGGCTGGCCTCCCAACACGGAATCAAACTAATCGTGATCGATTACCTCCAGCTGATGACAGCGGGAGGAAGTCAGAAAGGCGGAAACAGGGAACAGGAGATATCTACCATCTCCCGAAACCTGAAAGCCCTGGCGAAGGAATTGAACATCCCGGTGATCGCACTGTCCCAGCTTTCCCGTGCCGTGGAGACCAGGGGTGGAAGCAAAAGGCCACTGCTGAGTGACCTTAGGGAATCTGGAGCCATCGAGCAGGATGCCGATATCGTGTCCTTTATCTATCGACCTGAATATTATAAGATTGACGAGTGGGACGACGAGGAAAGGACTCCTACCGAAGGCCAGGCGGAATTCATTGTAGCGAAGCACCGTAACGGGGGACTTGAAAATATCAGGCTTAAATTCCTTGGACACTTGGGTAAATTCGATAACTTAGATGAGTTCGACTCCCCGTTTGAATTCCACTCCAAGATGAACAGTGACGAATCGGGAGACGACGGATTCAAGCCCACCCATCTTCCAAGCGCCGATGAGGCCTTTGGCAGCTCGATGAACGATTCAGATTATGACGATAACGACGTGCCATTCTAAAACTCCGTTTGATTTCCTGAAGCATTCGACCTTCAGGAAGTGGCTGCTCGTTCCTGTTTTTTTTCTGCTGAGCCTCTCTTCCTATGCCTCTTATGTTCTGATTCCTATGGATGCAGAATCGCAGAAGAATCATCTGAAAGCCTACGGAATTACCTACTGGTCCCTCCAGGATAATGTGAAGGTGCAATGGCTTCTGAACTACAGAGGTGGCTCCTTTCTTTTCCCCGACTCTGAAGCCCTGAGAAGGGAATGCCAGATAAGAGGTGTGAGCTTTGAGCTGCTCAGTGACAGTAAAACCGAAGACCTTCTTGAAGAGATCAGCAGCCCCTCCCAGAATATGGAGGCTGTGCTGCTTGAAAAGGCTCCAAAGATCGCGGTTTATTCCCCCGATGGCAATCTCCCCTGGGATGATGCCGTGACCATGGTGCTTACTTACGCAGAGATTCCTTACGAAACGATTTACGATGAAGAAGTTCTTAGCGATGCCCTGCTGCTTTACGACTGGCTGCACCTGCACCACGAGGATTTCACTGGGCAGTACGGAAAATTCTACAGGAATTACCGCAGCACGCCCTGGTACGTTCAGGACAAGCAGGAGGCCGAAGCCCGCGCTAAAAGGCTGGGCTTTGATAAGGTTTCCGAAGAAAAGCTGGCTGTAGCCCTTAAAATCCGCGACTACGTAGTAGGAGGGGGCTTTATGTTTGCCATGTGCAGCGCTACCGACAGCTTTGATATCGCCCTGGCCGCCGAAGGAGTTGACATTGCCGAAACTATGTTCGATGGTGACCCTAGTTCACCCGATTATCAGAGTCGGCTGGATTACAGCAAGACTTTTGCCTTCACAGATTTTACACTGGAGAGAGACCCGATGGTTTATGAGTTTTCTTCCATTGATATGACAGACAAAAGAAAGATTCCTATGGAAAGCGATTATTTCACGCTGATGGAATTTTCAGCAAAATGGGATCCGGTGCCAACCATGCTTACCCAGAACCACACGACTTTGGTAAAGGGTTTTATGGGGCAGACCACTTCGTATAACCCTTCAGAAATCAAGCCAACAGTTCTGGTAATGGGCGAAAGCAAGATCAACGGGGAAGCACGATATATCCACGGGATCAAAGGGAATGGTTTCTTCACCTTCTATGGAGGCCACGACCCCGAGGATTATCAGCATAGGGTAGGGGACCCGAAGACCGAACTGGAACTGCATCCTACTTCTCCCGGTTACCGGCTTATCCTGAACAACGTCCTTTTCCCTGCTGCCAAAAAGAAAAAGCAGAAAACCTAGCCACAGCTGCTTTTCCGCTCCCTCACATTCCGCAAACTTTCTTATCTTTAAGAAAGTATGTCAAAACCTGAGAACTTTAACCAGAAGATTACCAAGACTATTTTCATAGCCCTCCTGATGCTTTCAGGTTTTGCGCTGCTCATTTTCCACGCCAATTTCTTTCTGCTGGTTTTCGCAGGCATCTTTTTTTCGGTGCTGCTGAACTTTGCTTCGGGCTGGATTGTGAGGAAAACAAAGATGAATTATAACCTGGCGCTGGCCCTGGTACTACTTTTCCTTGCTGGCTTGATCTATCTTATCATCATTTTAATAGGACCATCTTTAGCGGCGCAGGTAAATGAAATGAAAGATACGTTGCCCCGGTCCTTGGGGAACCTCAGGGAGAGAATTACTGAAACGAGTATAGGCAGAACCCTTTTTGACGAACTGCCCGACGACCTGAATTCGCTGTTTCAGGACCGCGGAAAGATCATTTCAAAGGTCATTGGCTCCTTTTCCACCACCATTGGCGCCATCGCCAATTTCGTGGTGATTATCGTGACTGCCATTTTCCTTGCAGCCAATCCCGGGATCTATACCAAAGGATTTATCCGACTCTTTCCTGTGGATTTCCGACCCCGCCTTCAGCAGGTTATGCTAAAAGCCCACAGAACCTTAAGTCTGTGGATGATGGCCAAGTTCATTTCCATGCTGGTGGTGGGAATCTTTACAGCCATTGGCCTGCAGCTCCTGGGAATGCCCCTGGCATACGCCCTGGCACTTATTGCGGCTCTTTTTTCCTTCATCCCCAACATTGGCCCCTATCTCGCCCTCGCTCCAGCTTTGCTGATAGCTCTTATGCAGGGAGGTAATATGTTCATTTATGTCCTGATCCTGTACTTTGGGATCCAGATCGTGGAATCCTACCTTATCACGCCCCTGGTAGAGAAAAAGATGGTTCACCTTCCGCCTGCCCTTACGCTCTTCTGGATGGTGTTGCTGGGCCTCGTGACAGGTATACTCGGCCTTATCATGGCAGCTCCAATTCTGGCAGCCCTTATTGTAATCGTGGGGGAACTGTATGTGAAGGATCACCTGGAGAAAGGAAAGCCGGTACAGAAATTAAATCAGGATGAAAATCCGGAATAACAACTGCCTAAAAGTTTATAAAATTGATCATCGACAGCCATCAGCATTTTTGGAAATATGATCCCGGAAAACACTTCTGGATCCCTGATGAGATGAAAGCTATACGAAAGGACTTCCTGCCGGAAGACCTCCTCCCTGTGCTGAAGAAAAA
>CBFGYW010000224.1:0-3809 GCA_965653085.1 uncultured Salinimicrobium sp. | reverse complement strand
CGGGGGTTCGGAGCTTTGGAGCACCATACCTCGACAGTGGTGGTTTTACCCGAAGCCATGCCTCTGGAAACTCTTCAGAAATCCATGACCGATGTTGTTTCCCATGAGTTCTTCCATATTCTTACTCCCCTGGGAGTACATTCAGAAGAGGTGCATTTTTTTGATTACAACGAGCCCGAAATGTCAAAACATCTCTGGATGTATGAAGGAGTCACTGAGTATTTTGCTAATCTTTTCCAGGTAAACCAGGGGTTGATCGAGAATCAGGATTTCTATGACCGAATGACAGAAAAAATTGAAAGCTCCCGAAACTTTGATGATACTGTGCCTTTTACTCTTATGAGTGAAAATATTCTGGAGGATGAATACAAGGACAGCTATTACAACGTTTACCTGAAGGGAGCCCTGATAGGAATGGCTCTGGATATTAGGCTGCGGGAACTCAGCAATGGAGAGTCAGGCCTTCTGGAGCTTATGAAAACGCTGAGCAACAAATATGGAAAGGACAGACCTTTTCAGGACGATCAGCTGATAAATGATATTGTGGCCATTACCTTTCCGGAGATCCAGACCTTTTTCGATACTTATGTTACGGGTACCACTCCAATTCCTTATGGCGAGTTCTTCGAAAAGGTAGGCCTGGAAGAGGAGGTCGTGCAGGTACCCTCTGGAATCCTACTGAACCAACAGTTACCCTATATCGATGTTAATCCAGACACCAAAGAACTGTTTTTCAGAAGTGATATTCAGCTCAATTCTTTCTTAACTGAATTAGGGGTAGAAGGAGGGGATATTATCAAATCCATCAACGGAACGGATTACAATCTGGATTCAGTTTACAACCTGATTGGAACCACTGAAGCCTGGCAGGAAGGCCAGGAAGTAAAAATGCTGGTGGTCCGCGATGGGCAGGAAATCACTCTGGAAGGAAAAGTTTCCAAACCAACGGTAACAGAATTCATACTGGTTGAAAAAGATCTCCCTGAAGGTAGCGAAGAAGTAAAACTAAGAGAAGCCTGGTTAAAAGGATAAAACTGCAGCTACTTCCATAAGCATGAACGAGGCCTGACATTTTTATAAATGACAGGCCTCTTTTCTTTTATAAAATACCTCCTTATTCCCTGGCGAGTTTATTTGAAAATAACCACTTCAGCAGATTAGGCTCAGCAAAGGCAGGGTCCCAGCTATTGTGGTCCGCTTTACCATAAATGGTAAGATCGGCGGTACCCCCTGCCGCATTTATGGCTTTTGCCATAGTGATTGATAGCTCCTGGGGCACCACATTGTCTTTTGCGCCGTGGAATATCCAGAGATCCGTATTTTTGGCATAGGCCGATACGGCATCTGGATTTCCTCCCCCACAGATAGGAATTGCAGCTGCAAAGGTATTTGGCTTTCTCGCCAGAAGTTCAAAAGTGCCCATCCCTCCCATTGAGAGGCCTCCTAGGTATACCTGATCTAACTTGACAACGCCCGATTCCAGCATCTGGTCCAGCAACCCCATCACCAGGGAAAGCGGTCTTGTGGGTTCTCCCTCGTTGATGAATTTAAAATTCCGATTGCCATCCGGCCCCTCTTCATAATCTATTTTCGCCCAATACTGGTTTACAGGACACTGTGGAAACAGTACAATGGCAGGATACTCCGGATTTTGAAGGAACAGCTCCTTTCCGTGAGTCAGTTGCAATTCATTATCACTTCCCCTTTCTCCTGCTCCATGAAGAAACAGCACCAGTGGGTATTCCTTTTCTTCAGAAAAAGCTTCGGGGTAGAGGATCCTGTAATTGAGGGTGTCACCTTCGCTGATAAATTGTTCTGCAAGAAAATCACGCTCCTGGGCCTGGAGTTGTCCTGAAAAGAAAAGCAGCAGTAAATAAAGCAGAGATGTTCGCATGGTCGGTATTTTTCTTCTAATATAATGGAAATGCCACTTTCAACAGGCAATTCAGTAGAAGAAAAAGTTTCTGCTAACCATTGTAATTCTCCATTTAACAAAATCTGTTATCTTCGTCATTCCATCTAAAATTTTCAGTGATGAAAAAATTTACCTTCGTACTTCTGATTGCCTTGATGTCAAATATTGCTGTCAGCACTGCACAACAAAGACAAACTGATGAAAAACTTCAGAAAGCTCTGGAAGACCTTACCAGGGATTTTAAGGGAATTGTAGGTGTATACGTGTATAATCTCGCCACCGGTAAAGAAGCTGGGGTTAACGCTGATACCATTTTCCCGACTGCCAGCATCGTAAAGGTGCCAATCCTCCTGGGGACATTTGACAAGATTGAAGCCGGCGAATATAAACTCCATGAACCTCTTGTCTATGACGCCAAGAGAGCTTACGGTGGCTCAGGCCTGATGCAGTTCTTCAAGGATAGCACCAAAACTGACCTCCGCACCCTGGCTGCCCTTATGATCACTTACAGTGACAATACCACCTCCCTCTGGTTACAGGAACTTGCAGGTGGGGGTGGCGAGATAAACCAACTGATGGAGAAAATGGGACTGGAGCATACCCGTGTAAATTCACGTACCGAAGGCAGGGAAAACATCTGGAAGATCTATGGCTGGGGACAGACAACTCCCAGGGAAATGTCTGAGATCCTGGTCAGGATCCGCAACCGCGAAGCAGTCAGCCCCAGAGCAAGTGACGAAATGTACCGGATGCTGACGAACAGCTTCTACACCGATTATTCCCTGTCACAGATTCCACCCTATGTCCAGACCGCAGCCAAGCAGGGAATGGTCAATGAATCGAGATCAGAACTAGTTATGGTCAATGCGCCCAGCGGGGACTATGTCTTCTATTTTGCCACCAAGAATAATGAGGATCAGTCCTGGGAATTCAATAATGAAGCCTGGCAGCTCAGCAGGGAAATTTCAGCCTACCTCTGGAATTACTTCGAGCCCACTTCGGAATGGCAACCTGCTGACGGAAGCCTTGAAATGATACAGGGGATGCCTTACTAGACAAAAATTAAATTACAGATCGCAATTTAAAAGGAATGTACCTTTTGAATTGCGATCTTTCTTTTATTTCCTAAGGCTTTACTAACAACAACGGGGAAAGAGAATATTTTCTTAACTTATTCCTACTCTTAGCTCCCAATGTGGAAAAGAGGTCGTTAAAAGGAAGGTCCATTTGAAGAAAATCCCCGGGAAATACCGCATCTTTTACCAGCTGGAAGAGCATCTGGAAATTCCAATGTTTATCCTAGCAATTGTGTGGTTCTGCCTGTTCATCATTGAACTAGTACAGGGCCTGAGCCCTTTTCAGGAGGATCTCATCACGGTCATCTGGATCCTTTTTATCATCGAATTCCTTATTAAACTGATCCTGGCACCCAGAAAATTAAGCTTTATCCGAAGTAACTGGATCACTATTATTGCACTCATCATTCCCGCCCTGCGAGTTTTCAGGATTTTTTACGCGATCCGTATTTTGCGCTCGGTGAGGGTGATCACCTCCACTAACATCATCAGGGCCCTGACCTCCAGCAGGCGCTTCTTTTCAGCCCTGAAGCAGGCACAGGGGCCGCAGCCAACGACCGAGATGAATGTGGGGCTCCTGGTTGCCGTGGGGGAAGCTGATAAAAAGGATCAGCTGCTGGCATTTACCCGAGAGCTTATTCAGAAGGTAAAACCGGAACTGGAGAACAGTACAGGTATTCCCTGGCATTTCGACATTACGGATAGTATAGCCCTGGAAAACGACAAAGCGGTTAGCCCTTCTGATTTTCTTGACAGCGCCAGCCTGAGGATGGCTGAAGGTCCTTACGACATGGTGAGTGTAATTACCGATGTTGGGC
>CBFGYW010000223.1:0-3829 GCA_965653085.1 uncultured Salinimicrobium sp. | reverse complement strand
CAGCTGGGAGACAGACTGAAAGTGGAGATGAAATGAATAGCTGATAGAAAATTTGACTCGGTGGTCTACTCCCTCTATGGAGATCGCATTGCTTCAACAAAAGGAAACGAGAACCTCGCCCACCTTCTGGAGAATGAGAAACTTGGAAAATGGGAACTTACAGCTCATGTGTTTGAAGATGGCGAGAAGTCAGAAATCAAGGAAGGGATCGTAATATATAACAATGTGCCCCCCGTAACCTACACCTATAAGATAATAGCCTCCTACCCTCACGCCTCCGATGCCTACACCCAGGGCCTCGAGTTCTATAGAGACACCCTCTATGAAAGTACCGGGCAGTACGGGGAATCAAGCCTTCGGAAGGTAAATTACGTTACGGGGGAAGTGCTGAAATCAGTTCCACTTGACCAGAATTATTTCGCCGAAGGAATGACGATTTTCAGGGACAAGATATATCAGCTCACCTGGCGCGAAGGGGAAGGTTTCATCTATGACATTGACACTTTTGAGAGGATCGGGAAATTTGCCTATAATAACAGCAAAGAAGGTTGGGGCCTTACCAATGACGGGGAAAAATTCTATAAAAGTGACGGAACAGAAAAGATCTGGATCCTGGACCCGGAGACCCTGGCAGAAGTGGGATACATCCAGACCCTCACCCACAATATGATCTCCACGCAGCTGAACGAACTGGAGTGGGTAGATGGAAAGATCTACGCCAACACCTACCAAAGGGATGGCGTGGCTATTATCAATCCTGAAAACGGCGCTATTGAAGGAGTGATCAACTTCTCCGGCCTGAGGAAGGAACTGGGGAACGAAGCCGATCTTGATCCGGACAATGATGTTCTGAACGGAATAGCCTATAACCCTAATACCGGTAAATTATATGTCACCGGAAAGAACTGGGACAAATTGTTTGAAGTTGAAATCCTGAAGAAATGAAAAATATCCCTGCTGAAATCTACTCCCACAAAAGAACCGTTGAAGAAGACGATCTTGACGACCTGCAACACGTAAACAACGTGCGATATGTTCAGTGGATCCAGGACATAGCCAAGGAACACTGGGATGTAAGGGCGACAAAACAGCTGAAGAATGATTTCTTCTGGGTGGTTATCAGGTACGAGATCGACTACAAAAAGGAGGCTTTACTAAATGATGAGCTGTTGATAGAGACCTACGTCGGTGATACCACCTTCGTCACCTCCGAACGGTTTATCAATATCAAGAATGCCTCTACCGGGGAAATCCTGGTAGCCGCAAAATCTGTCTGGTGCCTACTGGACAGCAGCAGCAAACGCCCCACGAAAATAACCCCCGAACTGCGGGTTGTTTTTCACAAACAATGAAAAAGCTGGCCTGGATATGGCTGGTCCTGCTGCCCGTTCTCTGGAGCTCCTGCAGAACGGATTTTGACACCATCCCCAGTTCCGGGAACTTGGAATTTTCCAAAGACACCATCTTTCTGGATACCATCTTTTCAAATATTGGATCCAGCACCTATGACCTCAAGGTCTATAACCCTCTTAAGGAAGACATAAATATCCCCCTGATCCAGCTGAGTCGCGGAGAGGAGTCTAGGTATCGACTGAATGTCGATGGAGTGGCCGGAAAATCGTTCAGTGATATAAGCATCCCCGCCCGCGACAGCATTTATATTTTCATAGAGACTACTGTGGATATTTCTGAAATGGGACAGGCCCAGTATCTATATTCCGACGCCATTGAGTTTGATTCAGGGGAACACCAGCAAAAGCTACCCCTGGTAACTCTTGTCAAGGATGCAGTGTTTCTGTACCCTAAAAAATATGAGAATGGCAGCACCGAAACCATTTTTCTGGGGCAGGATGAAAATGGTGAGGAGGTTTCAGTAGAAGGTTTTCTTCTGGAGGATTCCGAGCTGCATTTCACCAGAGACAAACCCTACGTGATCTACGGTTATGCTGCCGTCCCTTCAGGTAAAATCCTGAAAATAGATGCAGGTGCTCGTATTCATTTCCATCAGAACAGCGGGATGATCATCTCTGAAGGAGCTTCTCTTCAGGCTCAGGGAGCTTATAGCGAAGACCAGGCCCTTCTGGAGAAGGAGATCATCTTTGAGGGCGACCGACTTGAACCGAGGTTCTCCGAGCTTCCGGGACAGTGGGGCAGCATCTGGTTCAGGGCCGGAAGCACGAATTCTGTCCTGGATCACGTGACGATCAGGAATGCCGGGATTGGAATGTGGGTTGAGGGAAACCTTCAATCCTCAGTTTTAGAGCTCAGGAACACCCAGATCTATAACTCTTCGGTTACCGGTCTCCTGGCTCAGAATGCAAATATCTCTGCCGATAATCTGGTGATAAACAACAGTGGCCAGGCCTCCCTTCACCTCAGCCTTGGCGGAAGTTACAGCTTCAGGCATTCCACCTTTGCAAACTATTGGAATCAGGGTTACCGCCAATATCCTGCAGTCCTTATCGAGAATTTCCTGGAAACCACGAATCAGCTGCATATCGCAGATCTTATAAAAGCCGAATTCTTAAACTGTATCATCTATGGAAATTCTGAACAGGAACTGCTTCTATTACAGGAAGAGTCTGCGGCTTTCAACTTTTCCTTCAGGGATTGCCTGATAAAATTCGAAGATCCGGATAAAAGATTTGCTGACTTCCCGGATCTGGACTTCTCAGATCCCCAGCACTACCAGAACATCCTTCTGAATGAGGATCCTTTGTTCAAGGACCCCAAAAAAAACCGCCTGCAACTGCAGGAAACCTCCCCCGCCCGAAATATAGGAAACATTCAGACTGCCCTGGAAGTCCCCCTTGACCTCCTAAATCAACCGCGAACAGATTCTCCCGACCTCGGAGCTTACGAATATGGTATGTAAGACCGTAATTACTCACAACTTAAGGCCTACAAAACCGATTTGTAAAGACAGGTCGCGACCTATCCCACGCCCGAGCAGGAAATCCAGCCGCACATTCCTACCAATCCTCTCCAATAAAAAAACCTTCAAAGATTTTCACTAAATCCTTGAAGGTTTCACAACTCAAATTTTATCTGATCAGGTTCTATGCCATAAACAACGGCCTGCCCTTCATCAACTCTCTCACCTCAACCTTCACCGCCTCCAGGTTCTCTTCATTTTCAAAATCAGAGATTACCTTATCTATAAGTTCCACGATCCTTCCCATGTCCTCCTCTTTCAAGCCTCTTGTGGTAACAGCCGGAGTCCCGATGCGGACCCCCGAAGTAACAAAAGGAGACTTGTCATCAAAGGGCACCATATTCTTGTTCACGGTAATATCAGCCTTTACCAGAGCCTCCTCAGCCTCTTTTCCAGAGATGTTCTTGTTCCTGAGGACTATCAGCATCATATGGTTGTCTGTCCCTCCTGAAATCACTCCGTAGCCCTTTTCCATAAAGGCAGCAGCCATGGCTTTGGCATTCTTTTTCACCTGCACCATATAATGAAGGAATTCATCTGAAAGAGCTTCTCCAAAGGCAACAGCCTTGGCAGCGATAATATGCTCCAGTGGGCCTCCCTGATTTCCTGGGAAGACTGCGCTGTCCAGGAGGGTGGACATCTTCTTCAGATTTCCATTCTTTAATTTCAGGCCAAACGGATTGTCAAAATCCTCTCCCATCAATATCAGCCCGCCTCTTGGACCTCTCAAGGTCTTATGCGTGGTGGTGGTTACAATATGGCAATGTGGAATCGGGTCTCCCAATAATCCCTTGGCAATAAGTCCAGCAGGATGGGCTATATCAGCAAACAGTATGGCTCCCACCTTGTCTGCGATCTCCCGCATGCGCTTATAATCGAACTCCCTTGAATATG
>CBFGYW010000222.1:0-3841 GCA_965653085.1 uncultured Salinimicrobium sp. | reverse complement strand
GGTCGCGGCTCACATAGAGCACAAATTCCTCTTCAAAAAGCGGAGCCTCATAAAAGCCTTCCTTGGGAAAAGGGGCAATTCCTATACCTCCATCCAGAAGACCGTTTTCCAGCTGACCTGTCATCTCGTGCAGGCTCAGTTCCACGAATGTAAGCTCGACTTCGGGATATTTGAGACTGAACTGCTGTGCGAACAAAGGCAGCAGATATGGAGCGAGGCCCGAGAGGATTCCCAGTTTGTATTCCCCCGCGGGCCGGTTGTTCTTCTGCCGGGCAATCGCGATGAATTTTTCCTGCTCCTCCAGAATGAGTTTGGCCTGTTTCAGCAGGTCGATCCCCTTTAAAGTCGGCACTACCGGGTGGCGGGAGCGGTCGAAGACCAGGATGCCGAACTCCTTTTCCAGTCGCTGGATCTCCTTGCTAAGGGTGGATTGCGCGATCTCACATTCCTCGGCAGCCCTGGCGAAATTGCGATGGGCGTCAACAGATAGGATGTATTTCAGCTGATGGAAGTTCATAGGTAAGGCCTTCTGTCTCAAAGGTAGTATATCTGCTATAGAAGACAAAGCTGTCCTTTATTTATTTTTTCCTATCTTTAGGGTTTTGACAAAGTAATTCCTATGATCTCAAAATCCTGTAAATACGCCATCAGGGCGACTGTGTTTCTTGCCTCCCGTGCCGGAGGGGACGTAAAACTGGGGGTGAAGGAAATTGCGGAAGAGATCGAGGCCCCCGCCCCTTTTACTGCCAAGATCCTTCAGATACTGAACAGGAACAAGATCGTGACTTCCCTGAAAGGCCCCTATGGCGGATTTTTCTGCACTGAGGAGCAGCTGAACCTTCCTGTCCTGGAAATCGTCAATGCCGTGGATGGGGTAGCCGTCTTTAAGGAATGCGTGATGGGGCTGCACATCTGTTCAGATGAACACCCCTGCCCTATGCACTACAAATACGCCGAAACCCGGGACCGCCTTCTTAAGACCTTCAGGGAAACAAGCATCAGGAGCCTCGCCGAAGATCTGACTTCGGGTTCCGCCTTCATCAGCAATCCTGATCTAACTTAAAAAATACCCTTATTGATCTAGCGGGGATAAGGCCTACGCAAAGAAGGAATAAGTTGACTTCACTGGAGCCCACAGTGTCCTGAATTTCAGAAATATTTCGTTGAAAGAGGTGACAATGCAATACCCTCTCCTGATCATTCGCGGGGGATTTGCGACTTATTGCCGAGTCATTTGCGACTTTAACCCGCATATGACTCGGCAATGACTCGGCAATGACTCGGCAATGACCCGCGAATGATAGGAAGGAGATACAACCAGAAATTCTCTTCAGTGTTCGGGGATTTCAGGGAAATATAACGCCGAAAAGAAAGAGGAAAATCGTTAGGAAGAAGAAATATTTATACCTGATTTTTAATAAAGGACAAGTTTGTCTTCTATGGAAAATATGATTACCTTTGAACTGAATTTAAAACCTCAAGCCATGAATTCCAGACTCAGCAAAACCAGCACCTTTTCCAGACTTACCGGCCTGATTGGCCTTGTTCTGATGCTACTCCTCCTCCCCCAGAAAGCATCTGCCCACTGCGATTCCTATGATGGTCCCGTCATTCAGGATGCACTGAAAGCCCTGGAGCAGAACAAGGTGGAACTGGTCTATAAATGGATCAGTGAACCACAGGAAGCAGAGATCAGCGCCCTGTTCAGGAAGACCTACAAGTACAAAAAGAAGGACCAGGAAATTTATCAGCTCCTGGAGAAACATTTCCTTGAAACCCTGGTGCGGCTGCATCGGGAAGGAGAGGGAGCCCCTTATACCGGCCTGAAACCTGCCGGCTCTACCAAACAGATCATCGCATTAACCGATAAGGCTTTATTTGAAAAAGACCTTCACGGACTGCTGGAACGCCTGAACACCCATATTGCAAAAGTGATTCAGGAGAAATACGATAAAGTGGCAGCCTTGTGGGAGGTGAAGGATGAATCTTCCGAAAAAGGGAGAGCCTATGTTGCGGCTTATGTGGATTACACCCATACGATAGAAACCATCCACGCCCCCCTGGAACATGGTGAAGCCGGAACTGAAGGACAGGAGCCACATCGCCACGCCCATTAAAAACCGAAGCACCCCAAATTCAAAGTTATTTTTAAAATGGAAAAGAACAGAAGGCAGATCGTCATCATTGGAGGCGGATTTGCAGGAATCACCGCAGCCAGTAAACTCAAGAATGTAGATGCCGATGTCACCCTCATCGACAAGGCCAACCACCATCTCTTCCAGCCCCTGTTATACCAGGTGGCTACGGGAGCCCTCTCCCCGGGTGATATTGCTGCCCCGCTTCGCGCTATTCTGGGGAAGGATTCCAAGGTAAGGGTGGTATTGGGGGAGGTAAAGAAGATACATCCCCACGAAAAATTCCTGAGCCTTGTCAATGGCAGGGCCATTCCCTTTGACCAGCTGGTAGTGGCTCCGGGGGCCCAATACAACTACTTCGGAAATGAATCCTGGGCAGAGCACGCGCCCGGATTAAAGACCATCAGCGATGCCCTGAAGGTGCGGGAAAGTATCCTCCAGTCACTGGAAGAGGCAGAACAGCTGGATGACCCCCAGGCCCGGCAGCCTCACCTGACCTATGTGATCATTGGGGGCGGGCCTACCGGGGTGGAAATGGCGGGAGCCATCGCGGAGATTGCCAGACGGAGCATGAGAAATGGCTTCAGAAACGTGAAAGAAGAGGAAATAAGGATCTTCCTGCTGGAAGCGGCTCCCAACATCCTTAACGGCTTTCCGGAGCCTTTGGGAGATTCAGGAAGGCAGATGCTGGAAGAGCTGGGAGTGAAGGTCCTCAGGGATACTCCGGTGATTAGTATCGAACAGGACCGGGTTCACCTGAAGCTGGGTTCCATCCACAGCAGGAACATCATCTGGGCTGCGGGCATCAAGGCCTCTCCCCTGCTGGATTCGCTTAAAGTGGAACAGGACAGATCAGGAAGGGTACTGGTAGGCAGCGATCTCAGCATTCCTGAATATCCCTATATCTTCGTCCTGGGGGATGCCGCCCATTTTAAGGATAAAATGGGGAGGCCCCTTCCTGCCCTGGCTTCGGTGGCGCGGCAGCAGGGACAGTATCTGGGAAAATTACTGAGTAAAGATCCACTTCCGGGGCAACTGCGCCCAGCTTTCAGGTATATTGACAAAGGCACCATGGCGACCATAGGAAGGGCCAAAGCGGTGGCAGATATAAAAGGCCTGAAGTTCAGCGGGTTCTTTGCCTGGGCGCTCTGGTCTACTGTACATATTCTGCTGCTCATCGGCTTCAGGAACAGGCTCAATGTCTTTGTGGAATGGGTGTGGAATTATCTTACCAGGAAACGGGGTGTGCAGCTGATCACCGACCGTTCGGGTTGCAGGCATTGTAACAACGGAGAGGTTCTTGTGGGGGCGAAAAGAAGTATGTAACAGGGGCTCCAGCTATAATTTCGGCCGCCCCGATGGGAACCGGATTTATAATATATCCTGCAACCTCAAATTATAATCCCGGGCTATGAATTCGGGTGTGCTTAATCGCACTGGAATACAAAACTTCTCTTATTTAGCAAAGATACTTCCGGATAATTCCTATTTCCAGAACTCGTCCTCTGTATTTTCCTGAAATTTACCTTCAGGACCGTGGTGTTCTTCCACAAGGGCAAGCTGCTCGGGGGTGGCATGTTCCTGGATTCTCATAAACAGTTCCCGTTCCTCGAAACGCACGTGTTTTTCCAGCTCTTCTTCTATGTGGTTCAGGGATTTCACCAGGTCCTTGTGGTCGCGGAACAGGCGCTCCAGCCTTCGGTGTT
>CBFGYW010000221.1:0-3870 GCA_965653085.1 uncultured Salinimicrobium sp. | reverse complement strand
CTCTACCAACTGAGCTAAGGCACCGTTGCTTCAAGCGTGCTTTCCTTTCGGGAAGCGGCTGCAAATATAATTTCATTTTATTAACCCGCAAAAGAAATTTTATAAAAATTGCTTTCGTAATTTTGCTCTCTTAACAATAAGGCATGAATCTTATCCTCGACGTAGGAAACTCCTTCGCAAAGCTGGCTGTATCCCAGGCAGATGAACTGCTGCAGAAGGAAACTGTGGAAAAGGAGCAGCTTCAGGAAAAAGCTGAGGAAATTCTCAACAGTTTTCCTGAGATCGGGAAAATCATCCTCTCAAAAGTGTCTGTTGCGGAATTTTCCCTTCCGGAAAGCCTTCAGAAAAAGATTCGGCTCGTGCAACTGGGTCCAGATACACTTTTGCCTTTTGAAAACCTTTACGCCACTCCCCAGAGCCTCGGGAACGACCGCAAGGCTCTTGTGGCTGCTGCTTCAAAATATTACTCGAACAAGAATGTGCTTATCATTGATGCGGGCACCTGCCTTACCTTCGATTTTAAGAACGACCGGAACCAGTACCTGGGAGGGGCGATCTCTCCGGGCCTGAAGATGAGATATAAGGCATTAAACAGCTTCACGAGTAATTTACCGCTGGTAGAGCCGTTATATGATGTGGAACTGATAGGCGACAGCACCCTAAATTCAATAAATTCAGGGGTTTATCTCGGGATGACCAGGGAAATAGCGGGAATTATTGAGGAATACAGGGCTGGATATCAGGATTTAATAATTATTTTTACAGGCGGAGATGCCCAAATTTTGTCTATAAGATTAAAAAATGGCATATTTGCGAACTCTAATTTTCTGTTAGAGGGTTTGAACTACATTCTGGAAATTAATACTAGTCAATGATAAAACGATTCATTGTAATCCTGACTCTTCTATTCACAGCGATTACTACAGCGCAGGAAGGCTCTTCCTCCCCCTATTGTTTTTACGGTATTGGACTTACCACCTTCAAGGGAACAGTGGAAAACAGGTCGATGGGAGGGCTGAGTGTTTTTTCTGACAGTATTCACCTGAACCTTACCAATCCTGCTTCTCTGGGGGAACTAAGACTCACGACTTTCACGGTGGGGGGTACACATTCCACCGTAACTGTAGAGAACGATGCTGAAAGCGAAAAAGCGGGAGTGACCAGTTTTGATTATCTGGCTCTAGGAATACCTGCGGGCAGATGGGGCTTCAGTTTCGGCCTGCTGCCTTACACTTCAGTAGGATACAATCTACAATCTGCAGACCCCGAGACTTCCACCCAGGGCCGGTTCACCGGGAAAGGAGGACTCAATAAGGTATTCCTGAACACGGGCTACGCCATCAACAAGAACTTCAGCCTGGGTATTGGTATCGATTACGGTTTCGGAAACCTGGAGAACAAGAATATCTTTATCAGGGAAGGTGTTCAGTTCGGGTCCAGGGAACTGAATGAGTCCCGTCTTAGTGGATTCAGTTATAAATTCAACGCAAATTATCAGCAGATGCTGAGCGATAAGCTGCAGCTTAAAGCTACGGGTATTTACTCTCCCGAGAGCAATCTGAAGTCCTTCAATTCCCGACAGGTAGCTGTAATAGGGATGACAAGCGATGGTACGGAAGTCATTGCAGACGGGGGGAAAGCTTTTCAGGATATTGAAGTTCCGGATTCAGATCTTACCATGCCTTCGGAATACACCATAGGAGTGGGACTGGGGCAGCCCAGAAAATGGTTTGTAGGCCTGGAATATACCGGGACCGAAGCCAGCAACTTTAATAACCGTTCCTTTGCACCCGAAAATGCAGAATATACCGATGCTGCCAAATACAGAGTTGGAGGATTCTATATTCCCGATTTCAGGCCCACCTCCAGCTATTTTCAGAAGGTGGTATACCGAGCGGGATTCAGGATGGAGGAGACCGGATTAAACCTCAGTGGAGAGGCCATAAATGAATTTGGCATGTCTTTTGGAGTAGGGTTACCAGCAGGAAGAACATTTGAGAATATAAACCTGGCATTGGAGTATGGTCAGCGCGGTACGACTAGTTCAGGATTGATTCAGGAAAATTTCCTAAACCTGTCAATAAGCCTTTCGTTAAATGATCGATGGTTTGTGAAAAGAAGATTTGAATAACTAATTCCAAAAAAAACCCAATACTATGAAAACTAAATTTATACTGTTTTTATCGGGAGTATTACTGAGCTCAGGAGCGCTTCAGGCGCAGGCAAATCAGGAATGTGCCACTACGGCTTCCCTGGCCTATAGCGATGCGAAAGCAAAGAACTATGCTTCAGCTTATCCCAGAATCCAGACTTTAAGAAAAGAATGCCCTACATATAGCATTGTAACCTATCAGTATGGTGAGATCATCCTGAAGGATAAACTTAAGAATGCCTCGGAAGCTGAAAAGAAAGCTATCGCCGAGGACCTTATAAAACTTTATGAAGAGCGTCTTCAACATTTCCCAGCCAAAACAAAGGCTTCAGAAGTGCTTGTTGATATCGCCATGGTAAAATTCGAAAACAAGATAGGAACTACTGAGGAGCAGTTTGCTGCTTTCGACAAGGCTTTTAAAGAAGATCCGGAAGGTTTCAACGCCAAGTCTCTTTACACTTACTTCAACCTGTTGATAGATCTTCAGGATGCCGGTAAGAAGGAGCTTCAGGATGTGTTCAACTCATACGATTCTGTAACTGCAGTGATCGAGAAGCAGGAGAACGAAATGGCTCAGGGTCTTGCCAAATTGCTTGAGAAGCAGGAGGCAGGGGAAACTCTTACTGCAAAGGAGAAAGACCGTCTGAACGCTTACGAGATCAACCTGAAGGCTTATAGCCAGGTAAAAGGTGGAGTGAATGGATTGCTTGGACAACGTGCCGACTGTGATAACCTGATCCCACTGTATACCAAGGATTTTGAAGCCAGAAAAGGTGACGTGAACTGGTTGAAATCTGCTGCAGGTAGATTGTCTGCCAAGGATTGTACTGAAGATCCATTGTTCTTCAAATTGGTTGAGGCGCTTCACAAACAGGAGCCTTCTGCTAAGTCAGCCTTCTATC
Source organism: uncultured Salinimicrobium sp. (assembly GCA_965653085.1). Classification (GTDB taxonomy): domain Bacteria; phylum Bacteroidota; class Bacteroidia; order Flavobacteriales; family Flavobacteriaceae; genus Salinimicrobium. The sequence goes on along the minus strand of CBFGYW010000221.1, from coordinate 816 downwards.
TTGGTCAGTTGGCCGAGAAGGATGGAAATGCTTCCAAGGCACTTGACTACTACAACCAGGCCGCAGAGCTTGAGACCAATGCAAATGACAAGGCTCGAGTTTATATGATGATCGCCAACAACAACAAGAAAGCGGGACGATATGGACAGGCCAGGACCTACTACAGAAAATCTCTTGATGCGAAGCCATCCAACGGTAGAGCTTACCTGATGATCGCCGATATGATCGCTGACAGTGCCAACAGCTGTGGTACCACCACCTTTGAAAAGAGAGCGGTATACTGGTTAGCTGCTGATTATGCTTCAAGAGCAGGACGTGTAGATCCTTCCTTAGCTTCAAACGCCAATCAGGCGGCAGCAGCTTACAGAGGTAGAGCACCACAGAAGCAGGATATCTTCTCTGAAGGTATGGCCGGAAAGACCATCAGCATAGGCTGCTGGATCGGGGAAAGCGTGAGAGTACCAAGTTTATAGTCATAAGGCCAAGGCCTGAACAGAATAATACAATACCGGAAAGAGACGCGAGTGTTCGCGTCTCCTCTGGTTTTTATAAAGGTCGCTAAATGCACCATCTCATCATGAGGACATTGGGATACAAAATCATATTGAAAAGCATTGTTGCAGTATTTTCTGTGGCGATGCTTTTTTCTTGTGAAGGAAATCTTGAAGATGTTCGCAAGATGGATATTCCTGAAGATGCCCCTCTGGCAATAGGAAGGGGGATCAACCTGAAATATCTTGACTCGGGGATAGTGGTAGCGCAGCTGCGGAGCGACCTGATGAAGGATTTTTCGAATAAGGAGTTTCCCTATCAGGA
>CBFGYW010000220.1:0-3880 GCA_965653085.1 uncultured Salinimicrobium sp. | reverse complement strand
AGGTAGGAAACTGGAATACCATAAATTCCAGACCCTGCAGAATCCTTTCGGGATCCTTTTTCATCCGGCTGCAATAGCATCTTTTTTTGAGGATGTACTTCAGCAAAAGGTTTTCTCTGAAGAGGATATATTTTTTCACAACGAGCGCTGGCACAATTTCTCGGCTCATTCTGCTTTGAGCCGGATTAACCAGGAGGAGCTGTTATCTGAGCTGAATTCTGCTGTCGGGAAAACCGGTTCCTTCCTGAAAGAGGCGTCGCACGTGATCATTACTCTGGGTACCGCCTGGGGGTATAAACTGAAAACTTCAGGAAAGATCGTAGCCAACTGCCACAAGGTCCCGCAGCGGGAGTTTGAGAAGGAGTTGCTGGAGGTTAATTCGAAAATTCAGCGTTGTGTAAACATTATAAAAAAGCTGAATCCCAAAGCCTGTATTATTTTCACAGTTTCCCCGGTTCGACACCTTAAGGATGGCTTCGTGGAAAACCAGCAGAGCAAGGCGAGGCTAATTTCTGCAGTGCACATGGCGGTTTCCAGGGATGAAAAGGCCAATTATTTCCCCTCCTACGAAATCATGATGGACGAGCTGCGGGATTATCGTTTCTACGCAGAAGATATGGTACATCCCAATCAGGTAGCTATCAATTACACCTGGAAGCGATTTACTGAAACTTATTTTTCTGAAGAAACCCTCAAAGTGACGGAAGAGGTGGAGCAGATCCAGCGTGGACTTGCCCATAGACCCTTCAATGAGGATTCAAAGGCACACAGGATGTTCCTGTTGAATCTGCAGCTGAAAAAAGACACACTTGAGAAGAAATATCCCACCATCCGCTTTTAAGCCTTCTCATCCAGAGGATACCTTCAGAATTCATTAACACCGGCCCGCCTTATTTCTTTGTAACTTCCTTTTTAAACCTCTTCCCATGAAAAGGATCCTTCTTGGTGCCGCCATCGTGATCATCCTGGTCCTTGGCTTCCGGTACTGCGAAAACAGAAATGAAGAGCGCGCCCGAATTGAGGAGACCAGCTCGCTTATCCAGGAGCAGATTAAGAATGTTGGAAAGCTGGTGGTGACTGAGGGCAGCTTTTCACAGGTATATTCCTTCAAGGATTCAAAAAAATTTTATTTTGATGTTCTCTCCGCCCAGAAGAAGGCTCTTATTGTAGTTAATACTAAAGTGACGGTGGCCTACGACCTGAGTAAAATGGACGTGGAGGTGGACGAGGAGAACCAGACGGTGATAATCAAACATATTCCAGAAGAGGAAGTTAACATCTACCCCGACATTAAATATTACGATATTACCCAGGACTACCTGAACAAGTTCGATGCTGCGGACCACGACAAGATCAAAAAGCGCGTAAAGGCAGATTTGAAGAAAAAGGTAGCAAATTCAACCCTGCTGAGCAATGCGCAGAACCGGCTGATCAGCGAGCTGCAGAAGCTATATATCCTCACCAGTACCATGGGCTGGACCCTGCAGTACAATAACGAGAAGTTCACTAGCGAGGCCGAGCTGGAGGAGTTGAAACTGTAGGATATTATTCCGGTTTTTCGCTTTAACCCGAATAATTACCAAAGAATACCCGAAGATGAATGGGAGATGGTATAGGAAAGTTAGGTTCCTGCTGTACCTGACCTAACATTAATCACAGCGCCAGAGGGCCGAAATCTTCGGATTCCTTTTTCGACGTATGCCAATCTGAGGCCTGGTGCCCAAAAAGGTGGGCTTCGCGAGCTATCGGGGAAGACTTAGGGCGAGGGAACGGACAGTTGATTACTTGAGGAAAATCAGCCTTTTTCAGTTGCAGCCATTTGATTTCTCACCAGCTCAACCCCTCCCTCGATGAGATGTGCCACCTTGGGCCGTTCAATTTTCAGCTTTTCCAGATGTTTCAAAACTTTTTCTGTTAGCTTGTCGTCGTGTTCATAAGCAAGCTCAAAGATTTCAACAGACAACAGCCAGTCTTTAGGATGGTATTTCGAAACCAGGTCGAATGCAGCCTCCAGCGAATACCTGGTGTTCTTGCCCTCCCTGATGTTCCTCACAGCCTCATAGAGCGATTCCAGCTCCTCGCGTTCGGGAGTGCGCTTGCTCTTGATGGTGGTGGAAGAGGTTTTATGGGTGATAAGGTCAAAGGATTTTGGGTCGGCTGGGCCTGCAAAAGCTGAGATGATTTCCTTCCCAATTGCCATATCATAGTTGCCCCAGTCAGGTTGAAAAAGAATCTCGTCCTGATAGGTGACGGTACAGTTCTTCAGGCTGATCAACACTATCTTGCCCTGAAGATTTCTGGTCCCTGTGATGATCTCTCCTTTTACCAAAATCCCGCCTTCGAATTCAAAGCTGATGCTTTCCCCTTCGTAGATATCATAGGCCCGCAGGTCACGGGGACTCATATCTTCAATGGCAAGGTTGATGCCTTTGAGTTTTCCAACCGGGGAGCCGAAGCCCTCGGGATGATTCTTGATTCCGTGGCTTACCAGCTCTTTTTCCCTCGAAGCCAATGCTGTGGGGCCAGTGGCCTGGAAATAAATCGGCTTGCCTTCCCATTCGATCACACGGGTAAATTCTCCGGAAATCTGAATACCTGTGCTAAGTTCAATCGTTCCCAGATTTCCGGAATTAATAACTTTTTTCAGGCCTTCCAGTCCACCTTTTCTTATTGCCATTTTATTTGCAAATTCTTCCAGTACGGAGCTCAGGTGAGCAAAATCGGGAGTCACGTACAGCTGCGGCTGGGGTTTGGTGATATCAAAATCCTGTCTGGCAGCTTCTATGGTATAAGGCAGTTTCTTCACCTCGTCGGTCATACACCAGGCGCTTTCGCCTATAGACGATAGAAGGCCGGCGCCATATATTTTTGGATCTTCAGGTGTGCCAATCAACCCGTACTCTACGGTCCACCAGTGCAGGTTCCTTATCTGTGCCATCTCGCTCTGTTCGTGTACCTCATTCTGAAGTTCATCCACCCTTTTTTCAGCAGCCTCGATCTCTTCCGGGGGAGTATCCTCGGCTTCCTTGATGATGGAGAGATGTCTAATGGCTTCATAGATCTCGTGATCCCGGGCGCTGGAGATGGCTTTGCAGCCTATTTCCCCGAAGCGGCGCAGGTATTCGGCATATTCGGGATTTGCGATAATGGGAGCGTGCCCTGCGCCCTCGTGAATGATATCTGGGGCGGGGGTATATTCAATATGTTCCAGCTGTCTGATGTCGCTGGCGATCACCAGTACGTTGAAAGCCTGGAACTCCATAAAGGCGGTAGGAGGGATGAACCCGTCAACAGCAACAGCAGCCCAGCCTATTTCCTTCAGGATGCGGTTCATCCCATACATATTGGGGATGTGGTCGATGGAAATCCCTGTCTGCCTCAATCCCTCCAAATAGGAGGAATGGGCTACCCTGCTTAGGTAGTCGACGTTCTTCCGCATCACATAGCGCCATACCGCCTGGTTTATGGGGGTGTAATCCTCATAGTTCTGCGGCTTTATAAATTGCTTCAGATGCGCGGGAAGCCGATCTATTATTTCGTTGGATTCAAAACTGTCTTTCATAGCTGGTAATACTTGACTAAAGGTAATAGAAATTCCTGCAAATAAAAAGCCGCGAAAAGATCATTTCCGCGGCTTTCCAATGAGGCTCAGGAAGCCTTAGTTCTGTATTTCAGGCGGATATTTTTTAAGAATCTCGCCAACGATCTCGTTGATCCTTTCCTGTTTCTCATCCACATCGGTAGCCAGGGCTGCGGTTCCCATCCCCTGCCATACGAGTTCCTTCTCGTCAGCATCTATCAGATCAATATAGAGTGTGCCTTCGGTGGTTGAGGAAACGGTATTTGGCCCGGTTCTCCAATAGTAGGGATACCATCCCCA
>CBFGYW010000219.1:0-3903 GCA_965653085.1 uncultured Salinimicrobium sp. | reverse complement strand
ACGTGCGAACGGCATCCGTTACAGGACATTCCGGAAATTGTATATGTGTGCTTCATGGTCTTGAGAATATTTACTCAAAGTTCCGAAAAAGCCTCAGTTATGCCTTATACAATTATGGGAGATGTTGGCACAATTTACAGTTCGTCCAAAGGGATACGTTTCTTCTCCTTCACCTTTTTGAAATGGGTGGGGGTTAGTCCGGTGACTTTCTTGAACTGCCTGCTTAAGTGGGAAACGCTGCTGTAGTTGAGGAGGTCTGCTATTTCACTCAGGGAGAGTTCGTCATAGACCAACAGTTCCTTTACCCGTTCTATCTTCTGGGATATATAGAATTGTTCAATAGTGGTGCCCTGAACCTCGGAAAAAAGGTTGCTCAGGAAAGAATAATCATGCGAAAGCCTTTGGGAGAGGTAGGTGGAAAGATTTGACTTCTGTAGTTCCTCCTGATGGTTCACGAGTTCAATGATGCTGGTCTTGATCCTTTCGATCCACCGGCTCTTTTTATCACTCATCAGCTCAAAGCCAAGCTCCTTCAGCCTTTCATCAAGAGCATCTTTCTCTTCATCATTCAGCTCATCCTTTATTTCAGCCTCGCCAAGGGCAACGGAAACGGGATGGAGTCCGAAATTCTTTATCTCGGACTCCACCACCATTATGCAACGGTTGCAGACCATATTTTTGATATACAGCTTCAATCTCGCTTTTTCCGTTTAATTATTACTGAATGGTATCCTCTACCCTTCCGCACTTTAGCATCATGTCTCCATAGTAAGGGTTTCGAACCTCTTCTGAATTGGAAAGCCAGTAGCCTCCAGCCCCGTCGAAGGCCATCGGGCAGTACTGCTTATATATTTCTCCTGAAGCGATGTTACCTGCGAGCATGCTCTCCACTGCAGCAGAAAGATCAGAGAAGGCTGTTCTTTGTTCCTTAATATCTTCATTCGAAGCAATTGTTCGGGCTGCTTCCAAAGCGGATTCCGCAGCTTCTGTCTGTTCCAGGGATTTCACCAGTTCTTCCCCGCTGGCCTTGGCCTCGGAGGCTTCACTGTTTACCAGGGCCGATTTCAGGTTCAGGTAATCCTCATAGACTGCGGCGAGTTCTTCGCTTTTAAACTCAGGTGATGATGCTTCCTTCCCGTCGTCAAGATTTCCGGTGACGTCTTCACTCTCCATACGGGAGTCATTCTGCATTGGCATGGCTTCTTCCTCGGCTGTCTGGTTTTTCTTGTCTTCCCCGCAGGAATTCAGACTGAAAAGTCCGATTGCAGCCAGGGCGATAAAATTTATTTTTCTCATTTTTTTATAGTTTAAATTAAGTCTTGGTTTAATTGATCTGCTTTACTATTTCCCCGCAGGTGAGCATTGCATCACCGAAATAGGGGTTTCTTATTTTTTTGATGTCACTGAGCCAGTAGGCACCCTGATCGGAATTCGCCATTGGGCAGTGGTCTACAAATATACTTTGATTATTTAAACCGAAAGCAACAAGGGTTTTTATCATCTCTTCGGAAAAGCGAATGAATTCCTGCCTTTGATCCTCGAGGTTCTCTGCCTTCTCCAGAGCCTTTGAGGAAGCCTTCAGGGCCTGCTGTCTTTCAACCCAGTATTCTTCAGCTTCTGCTGAGAGGCCTTCAGCCTCCACTTCCTGTAAGTCTTCAGAGAAAAGCCTGCTCTGGGCCTTGCCCTCTGACTGTTTCCCTTCCACAAGAGCTTCCTTCAGGTTAAGATATGACTGCAACAGGACACCGAGCTGGTCCTTGAATTCTGCCGGAGTTTTACTTTTAAAGTCTATTGAATTATTGCTGAGGAATTCTTCAATGTCCTCTCCCCCGACACGGCCTGGTTCAGTGGTCGCATTTTCAGGATTCATCATACTGGGTTTCCCCGAAAGCTGAACTGCAGCATCTACGGTAAAAGTTCCATTCACCACGATCTCCTCGCCTACTGCAAGGCCTTCTTCAATAACGTAGGCATCCCCGAGGGAGGGGCCGAGGACGACTTCTCTGAGAGTAAATCCAACATTGTCACCCATATCCTGTTTGGTATAGACCAGAGATCGCTTTCCGGTCCAGAGGACAGCCGATTTTGGAATTACTATTTCTTCTGAATCCACCGCCCCTATATTGGACTGCACCACTCCTGAAGCAAACATCTCAGGCTTCAGTTTACCATTGCTGTTATCCACTTCCACTCTCGCGGTGGCTACCCTGGTAAGGCTGTTCAGCAGAGGATCGATAAAGGAGATCTCTCCCTCGAAAGTCTCTCCTGGCAGGGAGGAAATGCTGAATTCGATCCTGCTGCCTTCGCTGATGAAAGCCATCTGACTTTCATACACATCGAAAAGCACCCAGACCTTTGAGAGATCAGAAACCGTGTATAATGGCATCCCCCGTTCCACATAATCCCCCAGTTCCACCAGTTTTTCGGTTACGACGCCACTTACATCAGCCGTAATGGGGAAGCTTTGAAGGGGCTTCCCGGAGGAAACAATCCTATCCATCAGGTTGTCACTGATCCGCCAGTTGCTCAGTTTCTGCCTCACCGCCTCATATAACTGAGGCTGCTCCTGCCTGATGCTGTAGGCCTGCAGCAATTCCTGCTGTGCAGTCACCAGTTCAGGGGAATAGACCACAGCCAGGGTCTGGCCCCGCTTGACTTCTTCCCCGGTGAAATTGACATTGAGTTTCTCAATCCTGCCCGGAATATGAGTGGACTGGGAATAGGTGTTTCGCTCATCCACAGTCACCTTTCCATTGAGCCTTATTTCCTTGGAAGCAGCGTTGGTGCCTATAGTCATGGTGCTAATGTTGGCAAGTTTCATTGCGTCCTTACTCATCCGGAAAATGTCAGAGTTCAGACCTTCCTGATTTCCAACCGGAATAAGTTCCATCCCACATTTAGGACAGTCGCCCCGCTCGTTACTCCTTATCTCCGGATGCATGGAGCAGGTCCAGACCGTATCCTCAGCTGTCCCATGTTCATGTGAAACTTCCGCAGAGGAGCCGTTGCCTCCGAAAAAGATCCATCCCAGCAGCAGCCCCAGAATAAGGGCACCTGCTACAACTATTAAATTTTTATTGTTCCTGTTCATTTCCTGATGTTTTTGAAAATAAATAATCCATTTGGGCCTGTGCGGTAAAAGCTTTGACCAGGGCTTCGAGCCGCTGCATTTTCAGCAGTAATATCGTCTGGTTCATTTCGAGGACCTCTTCGAAATTTCCGGTGGCATTGCTGAATGCCGAGATCAGCAGTTGATTTGCCTGTTCCGAACTTTTAATCTGTCGCTGATACAGGTCCAGAAGCTTTCGGGCTTTCCTCAACTCATATTTGGTCATTTCGTAACTGGAAGTCAGTTCATTTTTCTGAAGAGCCTGCTGATATTGAGCTGCCTCTTCCATAAATTCAGCTTCCTTCCTCGCTGCTGTGTACTTTTTCCTGAAGATGGGCAGGCTCACCGAAAGCATTGGCATAAAAGCGTCCTGCCCATTCATCCCGTGCATTCCGGTAGAGGTTTTGGAATTGATGGTATAATCCAGGCCAATCCCCAGCTGTGGCATTCCCTTTTTGCGGGCTATTTCCTGTTCTTTCTGATATGCCTCCATTTCCTTCTGGAGCATCTGGATCTTCGGGTGTTCCTCAAGTCCACCCAATGTCTCAAGTTCTTCCAATGATGGAATGATAAGGGTATCCTGAACAATGACCTCTTCCTCTACAGGACGATTGAGCAGCAGGTTGAAATCCGCCTGCAGGGGCAAAAGTCTTTCCTGAAGTATATCCAGTTCAATAGCAGCAGCGTCGAGTTCAATGTCCATTTTCACTACATTTACCATAGGTGAATTCCCGCTCCTTAGTCCGCTGAGGGCAAGTTCCTTATAGGTTTCCAGGATTTCCAGATTCTCCTGC
>CBFGYW010000218.1:0-3915 GCA_965653085.1 uncultured Salinimicrobium sp. | reverse complement strand
AGGGCTCGGTGTTTTCTTTGAATCCGAAATCTACTGAGGCATTGAGTTTGACCGGGCGCCAGCTGTTATAGGAATTATAAAGGGTCTCATCCTGCAGATGTTCATCGAGGTCGTCCTCCCACCTGTCCCAGTAATTGGGAGAATTCTGCCCGGGCCCCGGAAAGAGCAATTCGATACCATCGGTCTGGTAGTTCCCGTGATAGCGGTAATTCTCGACGCCCTTTTTATTGTTGATGAAACCAATGTCGATTATGCTGCCGGTGAACTTCAGGCGGTCGCTGTGGTAATAGGTGAATCCGAGGTCAAGTCCCAATCCCAGATTCCCTCCCAGGAAAGCCTTTCCGGCCAGGCTGCTGAGGGTCTGGCCTGTGGTAGTCTCTTCAGAATCCACCAGGTCCGCCCAGCCGGAAGTCCTTATAAGGATATCTATCCCGCTGAGGAAGTGCCGGTACATATTAGGGGCATCGGGCGAAGGGATGGTCCTGAAGGCACCCCGGTTATTGGTGCTCCTGGCGTTGAAAACGCTGGAATACAGCTTCACCCGAAAGCCGTAATTGAGGTCTTCGGAATAGTACTTCGTCATTCCGAAATGGAAGACATTGAGCAGTTCTGCAGTGAAAGCGGCTTCTGAGAAGTTGAAGGTCTCACTGATGTGATCCTTATTCCCTTCATAGGCGAGAACTGCCAGATCCTTTGGAAAATAGAGAAAGGCATCCATCTCCTGGTAGATCCCTCCTGAAAAGTATTTGTCATTCTTACCTCTCCACCCTATGGAAAGGATCTCCAGTTGCTGGTGGGCCGAGAAGAAATTCTTGCTGCTCATCCCCTTCAGCGCTTCAGCAATATGCTGGTTGACGCTATTCCCATCCTTTTTGAAGATATCATACAGACTCACCCCCGAGGAGCCAGCGGAAATGTGAATCTGAGAAAAAAAGGGAAGCCCGGCGTGGAGGTCAAAATTCACTTCGGCACCGGGGTTGGACATCAGGTTCTGGGGCAGTTCGTCGAAATTATACAGGAGGTGCTTGTTCTGGCTGGTAGCAGTTTCAATGAAGAGGAACATAAACAGGTATAGAGGGTACCGCATCTAGTATTCCAGTTTTAAAAATGCCTTCGATTTCAACTGCAGCTGCCCATCGTCGGCATCTACTCCTGAAAGCATCTCCAGTTCCAGCCGCATCCTGATGGACCTCTTGAAGGCTTCCAGGTCGGCCCCCTGAATGATTTCGGTATAATCCACAACCCCCGGCGCTTCGGGATTGCCTCCCGGGATCAGGAAACTGATCCTGTACTGTTCCAGGTTATTTTCAGAAAGGAAAATTATATCGGTAAGAATGGGGCTGGTAAAGGTATTTGTGAACCTGAAATTCAGGTCTGCCCGCACCAGGCCGTCCTGAATATAATCATCATCTATGAATTCAAGCCGCACCACATCTTCGGCCATCTTGGGGCCGGTGGTATTGGCAGGAGTGAAGTTCTCTATATCGAGCGTGAAATAAACAAGGTCCAGGGCTGCCGTGGGAGGGATCACGATCTCATTCGCCTGTTCCAGGTCAATGTCCTTGACACAGGAGGTGAACAGGATAAAAAATGGGATGAAAAGGCACCTGCCAAAGAGCTTCAGATTGGGCATGTTCAAAAACTATTATTTATCAAACGAGGCTACCTGGGCAATATTGCTATAGATATGCCTCGATCTCTTTCATTTTCAACACCTGAGGACAGTCGACCAGACAGGGTTCTTCGTAATAATTGAATAGGATGGCGCGCATCCCAATTTCCATCGCCCCCAAAATATCTGCTTCCACGTTATCCCCTATCATCACGCTTTCGGCTATACTGGCTCCGGCATCTTCCAGCGCCCTTTCAAAAATTACCCGGTGTGGCTTCTTAACTCCGGCATCTTCAGAGGTGGTAATGGTTTCAAAGTAATCGAGGATCCCGGAGTTCCTCATTTTCAGAAACTGCACAGCTTTGAACCCATTGGTGATAATATGGAGCCGGTAGTTGGGCTTTAAATACTCCAGCAGCTCTATAGTGCCTTCAAGCAGGTGATTGTGGCGTGGCAGAAAATTAATATAGTCATTGGAGAGCAGGTCTATCTGCTCATCACTGACGACAACCTTCAGTTCATTGAATGTTTCCCGCAGCCTGCCATAACGAAGCTCCTCCTGCGAAACTTTGTTTTCCCTATAATCCTTCCAATACCTTGCATTAATAGGAGTATAGGCAGGTAAAAACCTCTCCATCTCCACCCCTATCTTGTTCTTAAGGAAAATCGAGGCAAAGGCAAGGCCCGAATTCTTATCAAAATCCCACAGGGTATGATCGAGATCAAAGAAGATATGTCTGATGTCAGTTAATTTCATTGATGTTCTTTAAGATACGATAATTTCTTTTTGCATTTGAATATTCTGAAAAATCTTCGTTTGAAAAGACTGCGATCAACGTACCCCGTACGTTCTTTACATTCTGCATGATCTTCCAGACCTTGCCTTCCACCTCGGTCTCCTTCAGAAACCTTGCAGCCTGGTTATTGAGGGCGTAGGGATGAAGCAGCAGCGGAGTGGTGATCTCCAGGTTAAGGTCGTAAAACAGGAAAGGGGTACAGGTCCCTGCCCTGAATCCGTAAAATTCGGGATAGCCTAGGGAATAGTCGTGCTTGAACTCAAGTTCTGCCAGGTTTTTAAAGCCTTCGGGAAGCATCAGGTTGTACTTGTTATTCAGGGCACTTTCAACAGGCCTCTTCAGAATATTTTCAAGGCGTTTCTTTTCCTTTTTCAGGATTTCTATCTTCTGAGTGGCGTAATAGCCGGGCTGAAGGCCAACCTCGGCATAATCGGCCATGGATTTCATCAGGCTCTGGAACTGCAGGCGGTTCGGATTTATATTTCTGTCAAAGGTCGAAAAGTCACTTACCTGAAACATGAACTTCAGGGGGATCCGGTGCTTCTTCAGGAACTTTATGATCCTGGAGTAGTTGTCGTAGGGGTCGTGTTTGAAGCCAATGACCACTCGAACCCTGTCAATGACATATTTTATCCGCAGATGGATAAGGTCATCCAGGAATCCCATGAAAACGCGCACAATTCCCTTCTCCTTATAACTGAATGCCTCGGTCACCGAAATTATATTCTCTGTTCTGAAATTCCGAAGTGGCAGGATTTCCTGAGGATATTGTTTCTGAAGAAGCTCCCGGAACTTGAAAGCCCAGAGGTCGACAATGGGGGTTTCCAGAAAGCCTTCCTGGTAAGCGAGACTTTCGGAAGCGGGGAACCGGCCCTGATGATCCTTTACATGCGGCATATATTCCTCATAGCGGCTGAGGAGGTAGAAGGTGGCTGCGAAAACATCAAAGGGGAGGGAACTGCTTTCAGCCAGACCAAAGAAGCAGGGGATTCCCTCCCAATCCTGGATCTTTATCTCTATATCTGATAGCCCCTGCTCGAGCAGTAGTTCGACGCTCTGGACAAAAACCTCATTTCCCAAAGCCTGCCTTCCGTAGGAAAGCTTCATTCCTTCGTGGGCGACAAAGGCCTCGATCTCGGAAGTGAACTTGATGGGGATCTGTAAAATGTTTGTGCAGATATGCCTAAAGGAATAGGTAATCCGTGGGGTGATCTTTGGAGTGTAGATTAAAAGCATAGCTGCGGGGCTTAGTAAACCTTTGTCTGCAAAGCTAAAATAAGATTTTCCCTAAAACACTTTTCAAGCCTTGGAATTTCTGATGTGTTTCCAGGAGATACTTGTTTGAGATTAAAGCAAACCTTCATCTGCAAAGCTGAAATAGGATTTTTCGGTTACTATCAGATGGTCAAGAACCTTAATATCCAGGTTTTCACCCGCCGCCTTTAGCTTTTGCGTCAGCTGCTTATCGGCGCTACTGGGATTCAGATTTCCGGAAGGATGATTATG
>CBFGYW010000217.1:0-3918 GCA_965653085.1 uncultured Salinimicrobium sp. | reverse complement strand
AGCGCCTGATGGAGGAGATCAACCTCACTCAGGAGCAGCTGAGCGACCGTGTGGGGAAGAACAGGTCGACCATTGCCAATTACCTTCGACTGCTGAAACTCGACCCCATCATCCAGACCGGAATGAGGGATGGCTTCCTGTCCATGGGCCACGGAAGGGCTCTTATCAATGTGGAGGACCCGCAGGTGCAGCTGGAGATCTATGAAAAGATTTTGACCAGCGCCCTTTCGGTACGGGATACCGAGAAGCTGGTTCGGGAACTTAATCCCGAGAATAAAACAGAGAAACCTGCGCTGGAGACCGCGCCCCTTCCGAAGGAATTCAGGAAGAGCGTCAAGGAATTTTCAGAATACCTCGGGGCAAAGATCGATGTGAAGGTGACCAAAAAAGGGAACGGGAAACTGATCATCCCTTTTACGTCGGAAGCCGATTTTAACCGAATTAAAAAGATCATCAGGGGTGAGGAATAGGAACTACATAGTACTGGTTTTCCTTTTTTTTGCACTTCCCCTATTTGCGCAGGAGGACTCTCTTGCGGTTGAAACCGACGAGATCCTGGTATCAAAAAACGATTCCATTTCGGTGGCTACCGAGGAGCTGCTTCAGGATCCTGATTACAAGCCTTACGATCCGCTTGCTCCTGCCCGCGCAGCCTTCTATTCGGCCGTGATTCCCGGACTGGGACAGGCGTACAACGGAAAATACTGGAAGATTCCGATAGTCTATACTGCCCTTGGGGTGGGGGTCTATTTCTACCTCAATAACGACAAGCAGTACGACCGCTACCGCGATGCCTATAAAAGCAGGCTGGCGGGCAGGACCGATGATGAATTCTACACTGAAACGGGTGAGATCATCCTCTCCAATGAAGCCCTGATTGACGGCCAGAAGTTCTATCAGCGCAACAAGGAGATCTCCCTGCTGGTGATCGTGGGGATGTATGCCCTGAACATCATCGACGCCAACGTAGACGCCCACCTGCAGCAGTTCAACGTCAACGAGAACCTCGCCCTGAAACCCGCCCTGAACTATGACCAGTTCAGCGGAAAAACTGGGTATGGGGTGAGTCTGAATTTTAATTTTTAGAAGAATGAAGATCGCACTGCTAGGCTACGGAAAGATGGGAAAGACCATCGAACGGATGGCTGCGGGGAGAGGCCACGAGATCCTGCTGAAGGTCACAGACAACATTGCCTCCCAGGACCTTTCCGGAGTGGATATTGCCATCGATTTCAGTGTGCCGCAGGCCGCTTTTACCAATATCACCAGCTGTTTTGAAAAGGGGGTACCCGTGGTTTCGGGCACCACCGGCTGGCTGGACCAGTATGAGGCTGCTGCCGAGAGCTGCAGGAAGCACGATTCGGCATTCATCTACGCCTCTAACTTCAGTCTGGGGGTGAATATCTTCTTTGAGCTGAACAAAAAGCTGGCGGAGATGATGGGGAATTTTCCACAGTACAGCCCTTCCATAGAAGAGATCCACCACACCCAGAAGCTCGACGCCCCCAGCGGTACCGCCCTCACCCTGGCGCAGCAGATCCTCGAGAAATCCTCGAAGACCGCCTGGACCCTGGAGACACCGAAAGAGGAGGAGCTGCCCATCACTGCCAAAAGGATAGAAGCTGTTCCGGGCACCCACGTGGTGACCTATGCTTCAGCCATCGATACCATAAACATTGAACATATAGCCCATTCCCGGGACGGCTTTGCCCTGGGAGCCGTGATCGCGGCGGAATGGCTTCTGAATAAAAAAGGGGTGTTCAGCATGAAAGACGTTTTGTTCTAAATTTGTAACACATCCGAAAATAAACTACCAATAATCACAAAGACTTTACAATGACAATAACTGAATGGTTCCTGTTTTTCCTGCTAGTCCAAGTCGTCCATTTCCTCGGTACCTGGAAGCTGTATCAGAAAGCAGGCAGAAAGGCCTGGGAAGCTGCAGTCCCCATTTACAATGCTGTTATCCTGATGAAGATCATCAAGAGGCCCTGGTGGTGGACCCTTCTGCTGTTCATTCCGATTGTCAATCTGATCATGTTCCCGGTGGTATGGGTGGAAACCATCCGCTCCTTCGGAAAAAGCTCTACCATGGACACCCTGCTGGTGATCCTGACGCTTGGGCTCTACATCTATTACATCAACTATTTTGAGGATGTCACCTATAAGGAAGACCGCTCCCTTCACCCGCCCACGGCAGCCGGGGAATGGATAAGCTCCATCCTCTTCGCCGTGGTGGCTGCCACTATTGTGCATACCTATATCATGCAGCCCTTCACCATCCCTACCTCTTCCCTGGAGAAGACCCTTCTGGTGGGGGATTACCTGTTCGTGAGCAAATTCCATTATGGGGCGAGGACTCCGATGACTCCAATAGCCTTTCCCATGGTACACGACACCATTCCGCTGTTAGGCGTAAAATCATATCTCAAGAAACCGCAGATTCCCTACTTCAGGCTACCGGGATTTGAGGATATTGAACGAAATGACATTGTGGTCTTCAACTGGCCGGTGGATACGGTACGACGGTTTTTTGACCGTTCCGGGCAGAGTTACGACAAACCCATAGACAAGAAATCCAATTACGTGAAGCGGGCTGTCGGGATGCCCGGGGACTCCCTGAAGATCGTCGACGGAAAGATCTTCATTGACGGGGAACCCCTGCAGCTTCCCGAAAGGGCCAGGCCACAGTACTCCTACCTTGGTACGACCAAAGGGCAGGGCTTCAGCGGGCAGCAGCTATACGAGACCTACGGCATTACCGATGGTTTTGGCTATGATCCGAATCTCAATCAGTTCGGAATAAAAGCCATGACGGAAGAGGCTCTAGAGCGCTTCAGGAACCATCCGAATGTGGCTTCCGTGGAAAGATATATTTCTCCCAAGGGCGAAAAGGAATTCAACATCTTCCCCAACAACAACAAGGTGGCCTGGAATCGCGATAATATGGGTTCCATCTACATACCGAAGAAAGGTGCGACCGTGAAAATGGACCTTACCTCCTTCTCCCTTTACCGAAGGATCATCGAGGTTTATGAAGGCCACGAGATGGGTTACGACAACAGGCTCAGCGTCAACGGCACCCAGGTGCTGCTGAACGGGGAGCCACTTGACTCCTATACCTTCAAACAGGACTACTACTGGATGATGGGGGACAACCGGCACAACAGTGAGGACAGCCGCTACTGGGGCTATGTGCCCGAGAACCACGTAGTGGGAAAACCGGTCTTCATCTGGCTGAGCCTGGACCCGCACGGCAACGGTTTCTTCGACTCCATCCGCTGGGACCGTATGTTCACCACCGTCAGCGGCGAGGGCACTTCAGTTTCGTATTTTCCTTACTTCCTGATAGTCGTGGTCCTATGGATCGGTTACAGTTACTTCAGAAAAAAGAAAAAATCATAGGCTGATATGAAAGCGGTGCTGCTCCATCCCTGCTATTTCGGCCCTATTTCAGAATTTGTGGCCATTGCGAAGACGGAATCGGTGATCTTTGAAAATGAGGACAATTACCAGAAACAGACCTACCGCAGCCGGATGTACATCTACGGCGCCAACGGGAAGCTGTCGCTGAATATCCCCATCAAACACACCGGCGATAAATCGCAGCACCAGAAGTACAAAAATGTGCGTATAGAAAATGAATTCGGCTGGCAGAAGCAGCACTGGAAGTCGCTGCAGACGGCCTACCGCACCTCCCCTTTTTTTGAATTTTACGAAGATGATCTGGCACCATTGTACCACAGGAAGCCCAGTTTGGGATACGGAGCCAAGGATGTTGAAAACATATTATTCTCACGGCACGGCGTTCATCGCGGGGCTCATTTTGGGGGCGCTGCTCATGGTACAGGTACCGAAAATGCTCCAGGCGCAGCAGCTGCGGACGGAGCAGGTAAATGATCCGGAAGGCTGGGCGCG
>CBFGYW010000216.1:0-3920 GCA_965653085.1 uncultured Salinimicrobium sp. | reverse complement strand
TCCACGTCCCGAACCCTTACCGAAAGTGGAATCCTTTCCACCTCTTCAGCGTTTTCTCCATTGACTCTCACCACCACGATTCCGCTGCTGGTAAGCCCTCCTATGAGCGCGTGACCCTGCCATTCAGGAAACATCTTCCCATCATAGAACAGCATTCCGGAGGGTGAGATGGTAGGAGTCCAGACAATCTTTGCATCTGCAAATTCGGGATGGGTATCAGGATCGGGAATATCACTGTTGTCGTAATTCTTGCCCCAGCTTACCACCGGCCAGCCATAATTCTGTTTGGGCTTGATCAGGTTGAATTCATCTCCGCCCATCGGCCCCATCTCGGCTACCCACAGATTACCTGTTTTGGGGTCTATAGCCGCGCTTTCTATATTCCTGTGCCCGTAGGACCAGATTTCTTCCCTGGCACCTTCCTGGCCCAGAAAAGGATTGTCCTTGGGTACAGTTCCATCTGGATTTATACGCACCACGGTACCCAGATGGTTTTCCAGATCCTGGGCGGGTTCAAACTGGAACCTTTCGGCTAAGGTGAGATACAGCTGCCCCTCGGGCGAAAAGACTATGCGACCCCCAAAGTGGTTGGGGCCCTTGATCCTGGGTTCCATCCTGAAGATGACTTCAAAATCCTTTATTTCATCATCCTGAAAAAAACCGTGGCCCAACGCCGTAGTGGCCGTACTGTCGGGACCTGGCTCAGCATAAGTAAGGTAGATGAGGCTGTTCTCTGAAAAATTCGGATCTAGCGCGACATCAAATAAGCCTCCCTGCCCTGTTGCAAAAACTCTCGGAACACCCTTTACGGGTTCGGAGAGCTGTTTTGCGGTATCCAGGATCTTCAGGTTCCCAGCCCGTTCAGTAACCAGTAAGCGGTTGTCTGGAAGAAATTCAATACCCCATGGATGGTTGAGGTTCTCGGCAAGGGTCACCACCTTTATGGCCCCCTCTTCTCGTTCAATGGTGGTTTTTTGAGCGAAAATCAGGCTGCTTATGAATAGAAAAACTATCCAAAGCCTGCCTTTGAAATAAATTTTAGTCCCCATATTCTTTCAAGTAAGGTTCTAATTTACAATTAATTAGACGCCTTTCGAAAAAGATTAGGATTGCCTTAACAGGGTATGCCAACCTGGAGAAGGACAAGAGGTCTGTTTATGATTTTATTATTCCCCGGGGAGCTTAACTCCGGCATTAAGAAAAATAGCACGGATTTCAGGGGAAAATGGCAGAGGCTTCAATGGAGGAATATTGGCACCCCCGGTGTTTCCCACAGGGATCTGTCCCACAAAGGATTTCACCCCACCCACCAGCAGCCTCGGGATCTGACCCAAGACCTCCTTCCTGCTCTTGATCCTTATCCCGAACTGCAGCATTTTCCAATGCACCTGTGTGTGCCGAAGGGGGTAGGCCTGTCCAATTACGTGGGCCCTTTCCAGACAGTTCCAAGCGTTCTGAAGATCTTCCGCCTTCAGGTACAGTTCATATTCCTCGAGTGCCTCCTCATAATAGGGCACCAGAGCTTCAGGCATATTCGTGTAAAATTTCATCTGTTAAAGCAAAAGGTAAAGTTGCTTATTTTTTTAATTTCTGAAGGACCGAATCAGAAAATTTAATGTTCCCGTAAACTTCTCTTTACCTGCAGGTCAGATTGAAGCTCCACCTTTGCCCCGTCTTGTGCATAAGGCAAAAACCAGCTCTTAGTTTTTGTCGATTCAGAGTTGTCAAAAGCTTACCCTGGCCAGGTATGCTTTTATTTTACACAAGGGTAATGACTGATTAACTTTAACTTAACATAGGAGTCGGTAATTTGCAACGAGAAAAACTAAGGAAGACATGAAAAAATTAATTCTGGGCGGAGCCGCCGCATTTGCACTTATTTCCTGCGGAAACAACAAGAACGAAGAAGGTTCCATCACTGTGGATGGTTCCAGTACCGTATATCCCGTAACTGAAGCCCTTGCTGAGGAATTCAGGAACGTTTCCCCCAGGACCATGGTAACCATTGGAGTCTCCGGAACAGGAGGTGGCTTTCAGAAATTTGGAAGAGGGGAGATAGATATCGCAAATGCTTCAAGACCCATAAAAGCTGAGGAAGCCGAAATAGCAAAGGAAAACGGGATCAACTTTGTAGAATTGGAAGTAGCCTATGACGGACTTGCCGTAGTGGTGAACCCCGAAAACGACTGGGTGACCTCCCTTACGGTGGAGCAGCTGCGCCAGATCTGGGAGCCCGCAGCCCAGGGCAGCATCACTCACTGGAACCAGATCAACCCCGATTGGCCCAATGAGGAGATCCACCTGTTTGGCCCCGGAGTAGCCTCAGGGACTTTCGATTACTTCACCGAAGCCATTGTGGGAGAGAGCGGCAGCAGCCGCGGAGACTATACCGCCAGCGAGGACGACAACGTGCTGGTGCAGGGAGTCTCTGGCGATAAATTCGGAATGGGATTCTTCGGAATTGCTTATTACGAAGCCAATCAGGACAAGCTGAAACTCGTGCCTATCGACAATGGGAATGGCCCTGTGGCAGCCACTTCAGAAACAATTCGCGACGGCAGCTATGCTCCTTTGTCAAGACCTTTGTATATTTATGTGAACAGTACTTCGCTTCGCAACCCCAAGGTCATCGAGTTTGTGAGGTTCTATCTGGAAGATGCCCCCAGCCTGATGAAGGATGTAGGCTACGTGCCCCTTACGGAAGCAGAATACAAGGAGGAGCTGGAGACTTTCAACACCTTCGTGGAGGAAAATCCGGTACCTGCCGAATAAGATATCAGTCCTGTCTGGAATTTAATATCTGAGAGGCTTATATAACATAGAATCCTGTATGTTGGCAGGTCATTCCGGTGCCCTGTCAGCCAGAGATCAAACCAAAATTAAATGCGAAGAATAAAAGAACTGGTCATCGAGAAGACGCTGTTCTCCAGCGCCCTGATCACCATCCTGGTCACCCTGGGAATCATCCTGGTACTTTCTGTGGAAGCCATCAATTTCTTCCGGGAAGTTTCCATCGTTGACTTCTTTACCGACACCCAATGGACGCCATTGTTCACGGAAAAGCACTTCGGGATCCTGCCACTGCTTTCCGGAACCCTGCTCACCTCCTTCATCGCCATCCTGTTTGCGGTGCCGGTGGGCCTGTCCATCAGTATCTATATCAGCGAATATGCCCCCCGAAGCTTCAGGAGGACCATAAAACCCGCCCTGGAACTACTGGCTGCCGTACCTTCAGTGGTCTATGGATTTTTTGCACTTACAGTGGTAACTCCTTTTCTGCAGAGTTTCATTCCGGGGCTCTCAGGCTTCAACTCACTTTCCGCCGGACTTGTTATGGGAATAATGATCATTCCTTTCATTTCCTCCCTCAGCGAAGATGCCCTGCACGCCGTGCCCAATTCCCTTCGGGAAGCGGCTTACGGAATGGGATCTACAAGGCTTCAGAATGCATTCCGCGTTATGGTGCCTGCCGCCTCCTCGGGAATCATCGTCTCTATCATCCTCGCCATTTCGAGGGCGATAGGGGAGACCATGATCGTAGCAATAGCCGCAGGGCAGCAGCCAAGACTGACCCTCGACCCAACGGTGCCAGTGGAAACGATAACAGCTTATATTGTGCAGGTGAGCCTGGGGGATGTGCAGCACGGGTCGCTGGAATACAGAACCATCTTTGCCGCGGGGATTACCCTCTTTGTCTTCACCTTTATCTTGAACACTGTGAGCTACAGGATAAGAAAAAAATTCCGGGAGAAATATGAATAGTATCCGAAAAAACCGAATGATGGACCAGGCCTTCAAGTTCTGGGGCATCGCCTGTACCCTTCTGGGGCTGGTGTTGCTGGCCATCTTCATCGGCTCCATTCTGGTAGATGGGATTCAGAGGATAGACTGGGATTTCATCTCCAACCTTCCTTCCAGGA
>CBFGYW010000215.1:0-3955 GCA_965653085.1 uncultured Salinimicrobium sp. | reverse complement strand
CTTGCCCCAACTGCATCAGCGCATCTGCTCCCCCCTCTACCAGAGGCAGACGGAAACCCTGCGGCAGCTGAAGGACCCCAAGGAAGCCCGGCAGTACAAAGCCACTCATTTCCCCTACGTGACCTTTGCCGGCTGCTTTGAGAAGCGAAGCGACAAGCACCTGCTGAGTCCGTCGGGCCTGCTGGTGATCGACCTGGACGACCTGGAAGACCCCGCTGCCGTAAAGGAAGCCCTACTTGCCGATCTGGCCTACGAGACCGAGCTGCTGTTCGTCTCCCCCTCCGGCCGCGGACTCAAATGGGTCACCAGCTATCCCCACAAGAGCATCGCCCACCAGGACTACTTCCGACTCCTCTGCAGCTACCTCGAAGCCGTCTACGGCCTGAAAGCAGACCCTTCAGGCCGCGATACGTCAAGAGCCTGCTTCCTCAGCCACGATCCCGAAGCCTTCCTAAGACCACTGATTTAAATGATTTCAATGATTACCAGGATAACATCTGCGAAAAATCCGCGAGATCAGCGAAATCCGCGGGCACCCACCCCGCCACACCCCGCACCCCGCACCTCGTAACTCTTAACTCATAACTCTTAACTCTTAACTAAAAAAAAATGACCCACACAGCCATCGAACGCATCCTGCAACACATCGAAAGCCGCAGGCTCGACCTCACCACCCCCTACCAGAACTGGCTTACCCTTGGCTTTGCCCTCGGCTCCCTTGGCGAGAGCGGCCGCGCCTACTTCCACCGTCTCAGTAGGTTCAATCCCGAATATGACCCTGCCGAATGCGATCAGCAGTACACCCGCTGCCTCGAGTCCGACGGCTCCGGTGTCAATCTGGGCAGTTTCTTCCATCTGGCCAGGGCGGCCGGAATTCCACTTTCCCCTAGGGAAGTCCCCAGCCCTTCCGAAGAAATCACCGCCATTAAATATGATCCCGAGCTCGATGCTCTTGAGGACGAGGATTCCCGGCTGCTGCCGCCGCTGCCGCCGGAGATCTACCCCAGCCTGCCCCCGTTCCTGAAGAAGGCGGTGGCGCCGGCCGAGAGTGACCAGGAACGGGATGTAATCCTTTTGGGCAGCCTCACCGTATTGAGCGCCTGCCTGCCCACCATCTACGGCATCTACGACGGGCTAGAGGTCTTCTCGAACCTCTACCTTTTCGTCACCGCCGGCCCCTCCTCGGGCAAGGGCAAGCTCAACCTCTGCAAGCGCCTGGTGCTGCCCATCCATCAGAAAATGCGCCGCGAAGCCCAGGAGATGAAGGTGCTCTACGACCAGGTGACTGCGGAAATCGAAAAGGCCGACAAGAAGGAGAAAGCCGAAAAGCCCCAGAAACCCAAGGAGAAAATGCTGCTGCTGCCCGCCAACAGCAGCGCCACCGGAGTCTTCCAGCTGCTCTCTGACAACGATGGCCGCGGCCTGATCTTTGAAACCGAAGGGGATACGCTCACGTATATCTTCAAATCTGACTTCGGAAATTACTCCGACGGCTACCGCAAATGTTACCACCACGAGACCATCTCCTTCTACCGCCGCACCGACCGGGAATACGTCGACATCCCCACCCCCTGCCTCTCCACAGTCCTCTCGGGCACCCCCGACCAGGTGCACGGACTCATCCCCACCGCCGAGAACGGACTCTTCAGTCGGTTCCTGTTCTACCATCTGGACCTGGACCCTACCTGGAAGGACACCTTCCGCAACAACAGCACGGGCGAGCTGATGGATTATTACCATCACCTGGGGCAGGAGTTCCACAACTTCTATGAGCTGCTCTGCAAGCAGCCGCCCATCCAGGTGGTGCTTTCGGAAGAACAGAAGGACCGCTTTTACCATTTCTTCCGAAGGATCCAGGGCCGCTATCACGCCCTGCTGGACGATGTCTTTGTGGCTACCGTACGCAGGATGGGCCTGAACTGCTACCGCTTTATGATGGTGCTCAGCAGCCTGCGCTACCTGGGCAGTGAGCAGCTGCCCTACAAGATCGCCTGCAGGGAAGAGGATTTCACCGCCGCCCTGGGGATGGTCAAGGTCCTGTTCCGCCACAGCATCCACGCCTTCAACCAGTTGCCAAGCAAGAAGGAACTCGACCAGAAACAAAACCTGCGGATCGCCCTCCTGCGTTCTCTACCTAAAGAATTCAGCTCTTCCGAATACCTGAAGAGTACCACTAAGCTGAATATCTCCCGGTCCAACGCCTATAAAATCCTTAAACTCTTTATCCAGGAGGACCTGGTCATCAAGATGACCAGAAACAAGTATCTCCTGAAGGAAACCAAAGATCTTTGGGGAGACCAGTTCCAACAGGAAAACAACTCCTCCGAAAGCTGAAGTCTCCATTGAGAAAGCCTGGATTCTGGGATTTGGAGATTTGGGATTTCGACCGCTGATTTAAAATGGTTTTAATGATTTCCAGGATTATCTGCGAAAGATAAGCGAGATCAGCGATATCTGCGGGAGATCCCCACCCCCTAAAAATAATTCGTGAATTCGTGGCCCCCAAAAAAACCCTGCCATTACAACCAAACCTAAACATCAAAAAACCACCATTATGATCACCCTGAACAATTTCCTCAACTCCCACCTGGAAGCCATCCACCTGGGCATCATCCCCCAACACATCAGCATCTTCGCCAACGAATTTCCCGAGTTTTATGATGACAGTACTGTCTGGCCCTTCCACTTTTCCGAAGACGACAGTACCCCCAGCCTGGAACAACTATCGGAGATCACCTACCTCTATCTCGACCCACGTGCCTGGAGCCTCGACAAATTTTACCTGGAGTACCTCCCAAACCTGAGGGAACTATACCTGCAGCATCCCGGCTCCCCCGACCTGGATTTCCTGAGGAAAATCCCCCAGCTGCAGGTCCTGCAGCTCAATTGTGAGCAGCTCCCCGATCAGACTCCCCTGCTGGCCCTGAAAGACCTGCGGCACCTGCTCCTCGAGATCGGTAACCCGGACATTGCTGCCCTATCGGCACTTCCGCAGCTGGAATACGTCTACTTCGATTCCGCCGATTTTCACGACATTCTGGCCTTCCTGCAGCAGCATCCCGACTGTCTTGTGGATTTTGTCGACTCCGAGTTTGGCGTCCGTTTCGACGCGCGGTACTGCCTTGGCCTGCCCTTCCGCTATTTTCCCATTGAAGAGAAAGGCGAGCTCAGCATCTTCATCTATCCCCTGCTTGAAGGCGACCTCTTCGAAGACCTCCCCGAAGAGCAGCAGCAGCATTTCCGCACCTGCGCTGCCCCCATCGTCGAGGAGATCCTGGAGGAATACAGCAGTGGCGATACCTGTATTATTCCCATAGGAGAGAATTTTATCTGGGATGGGTATGAGTATAGGTTCAGGGTAGTTAAGAGTTAAGAGTTAAGAGTTAAGAGTTAAGAGAAAACATCTGCGAAAAATCCGCGAGATCTGCGCAATCTGCGGGAAACCAAAAATCTTGAATTATAAAAATCCAAACATTATGAGAAACATTTTAAGAAATGACTTCTTCAATAGAGTCGAATTAACAGGAACAGTCGAGCAGGACCCGGAATTCGGGATCCTGGACTACAGAAGAAGATACGCCGTATTCACCCTGGTCAGCAGCTTCAGCTACTATGACGAAAAAGGGGAACTGCAGGAGCAGCCGCTCCGGAAACAGGTGGTCTTCTGGCAGAAGCCACTGGTGGGACTAATTGAGAAACGGGTTTTCAAAGGCACCTCCATTTTCATCCGCGGCTGCGTCGCTCCCCCCAGTTTCTTCGACGCAGTCGGCACAAAACATTTCGGAATGCAGGTCATAGGCAAACGCTTGAAATTCACCTAAACAGAATATTATCTGCGAAAAATCCGCGAAATCTGCGCAATCTGCGGGAACCCCATCTGCGAAAAATCCGCGAGATCTGCGCAATCTGCGGGAAACCATTTGCCGGAACCTAACGCTAATTTCAATGGCATACC
>CBFGYW010000214.1:0-3974 GCA_965653085.1 uncultured Salinimicrobium sp. | reverse complement strand
TCTTCGTTATTAAAATTGATGATTGCCTATTATTGATTTTGATTATGCCTCCTCCGTATTCCTGATAATAAGCTGCAGGTGACTTCGCAACGCCTTTAATTCCTCTTCCCCCAGGCCTTCCAAAGCCGTGGCCCTGTTCTTCTTGACCACCGGCCTTACCTGCTCCAGGATTTCCCTGCCCTTTGAGGTAAGGGAGAGGGATTTCCTCCTCCTGTCATCAGCGTGGACCTCCCTGTCCAGCAAGCCCGACTTCACCAGCAGATCAATGATCCGCGTTACCGAGGCGGAATCTTTAAATACCCTCGCACTCAGTTCCTGCTGACTTATCTCAGGATTATCCTGAAGATTAGTCAGAATGAGCCACTGGTCAATGGTCACCTTCAGCCCCGCCATTTTCAGTTGCTTCTGGGCGTACTGCCTGTACGATTTTATTGCCTTGTCCAGGGTGTAAAAAATAACATTCTCCAGTCTTTCCATTTTAATTGATATATCAATTATTGATTCCGGAAATATATATTTCTTTTTCTTTCCCTTAAAAATTTTTATGGAAATCTCCTGTCGATAACCTGAACTCTACATTAATGACTGTCATTCAGGGCAGCTGTTGCAAAAAATCCTAATTATTTCAGCTGAATTGTTTATATTTAATAAAGAAGCCTTTAGATTCATCAACAAAATTTAAACAGCCTATCCACTCCAACTATGAAAAAGTCCCTTCCCATTGCAAATGGTATAGCTTTATTTGTCACCATTCTAATGAGCTATCTTTCCAATACCGGAATCTTCAACGGCAACACCATGGGCAGCGTATCAGCCGATTATCACAACCTCTTCACCCCCGCCGGCTATGCCTTCTCCATCTGGGGCCTCATTTACCTCGGACTGTTGGCCTTCGTCATCTATACCGGCCGTAGTCTTTTCAGTAGAAAGGAAAGCGATCCTGAACTGCAGAAGATAGGCTGGTGGTTCGTGCTTTCCTGCCTTGCCAATTCCCTCTGGGTGCTCGCCTGGCTCTATGACTACTCTGCGATTTCGGTGCTGCTGATGATCTGCCTGCTCCTCTGTCTGCTGAAGATCATAATCAATACACGGATGGAGCTCGATTACCACCCTTTTACAAAATATCTCTTCATCTTCTGGCCCTTCGCCCTCTACACCGGATGGATTACCGTGGCCCTGATTGCAAACATTTCGGCCTGGCTTACAAAGATCGGCTGGAATGGCTGGGGGATTTCTGATAACATCTGGGCCATAATCCTGATTGGCATCGCCGGAATAATAAACATCCTCGCGGTTCGGACGCGAAATCTCAGGGAATTCGCCCTTGTCGGGATCTGGGGCCTTATGGCCGTTGCCGCTTCCAACGGAAGTGACCAGGGGAGTACAGCTGTGGTGTACACCTGCTATGGCGTCTCAGCCATTATTTTTGTGTTTATAGTTCTGAATGCGGTGAAATCGAGGCAACGGTCTTTTGACAGGATGTGAGAATCTTAATATCACAGTCTTTTTAAATTAAACAGGCAACACCATCACCTAATCATTGCCGGGTTATTTCCGACTTATTTGCGGGTCATTTGCGGGTTCAAGTCGCAGATGACTCGCGAATGACTCGCGAATGATGGAGGGGAAGCACCAATCTGTTAGAAGTTTTTAAGCCTTTAAATTTTGACATTAGTCAATTATTCAATCACCTCTACATCCGGGCGGGAATCTCCGCCAGGGCACCGCAAGCCTTGTAATTGGTATGTTTTGTATAAATCGTCACATATATTTTCCGGTTTCCCTTGCACAATTAAATTATTGTTACTACAATTGTAGTCATAAAACTATGTTTGTGGATATACCTACCCTCACCAAAAGTGAACTGCAGATCATGAAATACCTCTGGAAGATCCAAAAAGGCTTTCTTAAGGACATCGTGGAGCAGTTCCCCGAACCCCGACCTGCCTATACCACCATCTCTACCCTCGTAGGGCGGATGGTTGACAAGAACTACATCGGCTTTGAGAAGCTGGGAAGAGACAAACAGTATCATCCGGTACTTCAGAAAAATGTCTATTTCTCAGCCCAGGTAAAGGACATGGTATCCCAGTTCTTCAACAACTCTGCCTCCCAGTTCGCCTCCTTCTTCGCAAAGGACGCCGACTTCAGCATGCAGGAACTGGAAGAACTTCAGGAACTCGTCCAGAAGAAGATCTCTCAAAAAAAGAAGTAAATGATCAACTATATCTTTTATACCACCGCCGGCCTGGGAATCTCCTACCTCCTGTACCACCTGCTGCTTAGGTCTGAAAAAAGCCTTCATTTCAATCGATTCTACCTCCTGGGCTCCCTGCTGCTGTGCCTGGCCGCGCCCCTGCTGGAAATTGACTTCGGATTTTCCGGAGCCGTCACCACAAAACCGGACCTGGATCAGCTGATAGGAGGAACCACCGCCCCGGAAGAAAATGTCAGGGTCCTTAGCACCGAAATTATCGAAAAGAACACATCAATAATCCCGCAGATCCTGCTGCTGTCCTACCTGCTGGTATCAGCCTTCTTCCTCATCCGGTTCTTCAGAAACCTGCGCCAGCTTTATCTGATGACGCAGGGGCAGACTTCCAGTCAAATCGACGGAATGAAAATTATTCCAGTCGATAATGCCCAGAATCCTTTCAGCTTCTTCCATTTCCTGTTCATCCATGAAAAGGACCTTCAGAACAGCAGCTACTTCCCCTCCGTGCTTGCTCACGAAACCGCCCACAGCAGGCAATACCATTCCGCCGACATCCTGCTGCTGGAACTCCTGAACTGCTTTTTCTGGTTCAACCCCTTCTTCCGGCCTTTCCGGAAGGCCATCCTCAGCAACCACGAATACCTCGCCGATGCTGCCGTTATCAATTCCGGAGTAGAGGTGGAGGCCTATGCGAGGCAGCTTATCCAGTCCGGAAATAAAATGCAGAGCTTCGGACTAAGCAGCGGCTTCAGTTTCATTCAAACCAAAAACCGATTAAATATGCTACACATCACCAGATCAAAAAAAGCGGTACGGGCCGCCAAAATCCTGTCAGTTCTTACGCTGTTCACCCTCGTCTTCGCCTTCAGCTCCTTCACCCACCGCAGCACCCAGCCTTTCAAGGTGGTTGTTGACGCTGGCCACGGAGGTATGGATTCCGGAAACCAGAATGAAAAGCAGGTCAATCTTCAAATCGCGCTTGCCCTGAAGGCTTTGAGCAACGAACAGGAGGTAGAGATCGTGCTGATCCGGGATTCCGACGTTTCAATTACCCTGAAGGAAAGAGCCGAATTTATCAAAGCCCAGAACGCCGATATGATGCTTAGCCTTCACTGTAACGCAGCCCCCCAGAATCCTGAAGTTTACGGAATTGAGGCCTTCGTGAGTAAGAAGAGCAGGGAATATGAACGCTCTTACCAGTACAGTAAGATTCTGCTGGCAGAGCAACTCGGGGAGCTCACCGATAAGGCAGAGATTAAAACTGCCAACTTCCTGCTGCTGCGGGACCAGCAGATCCCCGCCATCCTTCTGGAACTGGGATACCTCACCAATGCCCTGGAAGGTTCCCGACTTGAAGACCCAGATTTCCAGAAGGAAATAGCAGCCAATCTTTATCAGGGACTGCTGAAGATAAAGGCACAGCAGTAGTCCTTATGAGTGCGTGAGAAGCAAGGCATTGCGTCTCTTCGGGTCCCGTTTTGCGTCTCCACGTGCTGCTGATAAAATTGATTGTGCGGTGGAATAATCCATGCATCTCCAGGATTTCCAGATGTGGGTAATTGGGTTGACGAATCAGTGTTTTACGTGGTCTGTAGAGACGCAATGCCTTGCGTCTCCACGTGCTGCTGATAAAATTGATTGTGCGGTAGAACAATCCATGCATCTCCAAGATTTCCAGATATGGGTAATTGGGTTGACGAATCTGTGTTTTACGTGGTCTGTAGAGACGCAATGCCTTGCGTCTCCACGTGCTGCTGAT
>CBFGYW010000213.1:0-3975 GCA_965653085.1 uncultured Salinimicrobium sp. | reverse complement strand
AAATGGGATTCTGCGGAAAAAACCCATAAAATCGAGTATGATGAAGGAGAAGGAGAAATTGAAGGCGGCCTCTCTGGCCATGGGGAGTGCGATAAAGGCGAAGTTTAATAAAAAGGTAGCCACCCAGGTGACCACTTCCAGGGTGGACTTGGCCAATGTTGAAATGATTTTAGATAGCTGGGGTGCGATGCCGCGCAGGGCTGCGGAAAAGACCATCGAAAAGTATGGTCTTCCGAATGAGGCCATCCCGAGTAGGCTGATCTGGTATAACAACGGGGTCTGGAAGCGGACGCTGGTGTATCGGGATGAGATTCCGCACAACTTTCCGCAGCCGCATACCGACATGCTGGAGAACGTGATCAACTACCGGGTGCCGGTGGAGAAGTTTGATGAGCTGGCGGAATACGACGGCAGTCTATATATAGACCGCACGCGGGGAGAGGCTTCGGCGCGATGTGATATGGAGGCGGCGAATATACTTTCGCTGAACATGATGCATGAGATCGTAACGGGGAGACTCACCGCCCAGCAGGCCAAGAAGCGGCAGGCAGAAGTGGAGTCGGATTTCATGCTGGGGCGGCCGGCACCTCTGACAGAGAGACTTCAGTTTCCTTTGCCGAGAAAGGACACTTCCGATCCTGACAGGAGCAATATGGCCAGGCCTCTGATGAGACGTGCCGGAAGGAAGATAAAGGAGCAGCTGAACTGGAAGAATGCCCTGGGGATGGTTGCAGTCGTGGCGGTGGTGGCGCTGGTTGCCAGAACAGCGCCCGGGCTTAATGCTGCAAGGTGATAACAGAGGTCAGGAGTAGGGGGCAGGAGATATTTAAGGAGAGATTTATGAAGACACGAAAAATCTGGGCGAACCTGGGGGTGGAGGACCTGGGGCGTACCGGCAGATTCTACACTGAACTGGGTTTTAGATCCAACGGGGCCTCGGATGAGCTGACCAGCTTTTTCTTCGGGGAAGAGGATTTTATTATACATTTTTTCCGGAAGGAGGTCCTGAAAGATGGGATGAAAGGGGAAATCCTGGACCTGGCAGGTGGAAATGAGATCATCTTCACCCTGTCTGCTGAGAGCAGGGAAGAGGTCGACCGCTGGGAAAAGGTATATCTACCCCTGCATACTGTTGTCCTGCGTCCCCAGTCTGCGGTTCAGCAGAATAAGAAACAGCATACTGAAAGCCATGACGCCAATAATGACGAACCAGGTGGAATTGAAGCCCAGGTGGTCCACCAGCTGCATGCCCAGGTTGTGGCCGAATACGTGGGCCACAGACCAGGAGATGCTGTACAGCGCCATATATTCCCCCTGGTTTCCGCCACGGGCCCGCTTCAGGGCGAAGGAATTGGAGAACGGAAAAGCTACCATCTCCCCCACCGTCATGAAAAGCATCCCCAGCACCAGCACCCCCGCCCAGGAGGTCAGAGTGAGAACCACGTAACTCAGGGTCACCAGCACCGCACCCGCGATTACCATCCCCATCAGGGAATGCCGCGTGCCCTCCAGGTATTTTATTAGTGGCATTTCCAGGGCGAAGATCAGGAATCCGTTCATCCCCAGCAGCAGTCCGATCTCGAATTCCCTCAGGTTATGCACCCCTTCGTAGAATAGCGGCACGGTGGAGAAGTACTGCAGGAAGGCTATAAAGAACAGCACCAGGGCCGCCAGAAAGAACAGGTAGGGGAAATCCCTATACGCCGACTTCTCAGTACTTGGAACAAAGGTCTCCAGCGGCCGGGTTTTCTTCGGATTGAGCAACTTCAGCAGCAGAAGCCCCGCAAACACGCAGGTGATCCCGTCTACCCAGAACAGGCCGTGGTAGTTCATGGAGGTGATGATCAGCCCTCCCAACGCCGGCCCTGCGGAAAAGCCCAGGTTGATGGCCAGGCGTATCAGGGTTATGGATCGCGTCTTGTTTTCCGGCTTGCTATAGGCATTCAGCGCGACGAACATGGAGGGGCGGAACATATCGGCCACCACCATCAGCATGAAGATCCCCAGGCAGAAGCCCACGAAGCTGGTGAGGTACTGCAGCCCGAGGAACATCAGTCCCGAGAGGCAGAGGCTGAAGACCATCACCTTATAATAGCCTATC
Organism: uncultured Salinimicrobium sp.; assembly: GCA_965653085.1. Taxonomy (GTDB): domain Bacteria; phylum Bacteroidota; class Bacteroidia; order Flavobacteriales; family Flavobacteriaceae; genus Salinimicrobium. Next base: position 1,874 of record CBFGYW010000213.1, on the reverse strand, counting down.
CTGTCGGTGAGCTTCCCCCCCAGCCAGGAGCCCACCACCGATCCCAGTCCGAAGACGCTCATGATCCAGCCCACCTGCCCCAGGTCGAAGTTCAGGTCGCGCGTGAGGTACAGCGACAGGAAGGGAATCACCATCGTACCCGCCCTGTTGATAAGGGTAATAAGCGCCAGCCACCACACCTCGCTGGAAAGGCCTCGAAAGCTGTTGATATAACCGGTGTATAGTCTTCTCAAAATAGGGAACCACCGGGATGTGCAGATGGCAGTGCGAATTTCAGTATTTTCCCGGGAATATTTTGGGATTTTTTTGAACTCCTGGTTGCGCTCAAGTGATCTTCAGAACCCTTCTTTTGTACGCCCATGTCTGTTTCATAGAAGTGCGTGAGACGCAAGGCATTGCGTCTCTACAGCCTTCCACCACAGGAAAACCTACAACTTCTCAAAAAATACCCCTCGCGTCCTGCCGTTTGATGCCCTGAAACCCGTTACAGCCCCCTGAGCGTCGCGCTCAAAGACTATTTCCGCGATGGGAAAACCACCGGTGAAACTGTCTTCCCCCGCAGCATCCAGCTCTATATCCTCCGGCAGCTGATAAGTGCGCAGCACCAGCTTCTCGTCCTTCAACTCAACCTTGTAAAAGGTCCCGATCTCCCGACTCAAAAACTCACCCGTAAAATCCTTCAGATCCTCCACTGTCGGTTCCCAGACGATCTTTCTGGCCAGATGGTCCCCATTCTGATGCAGCGTCAGGGAACCGGCAGTACCATCATCCTTTATATGGAAGGTGATCCTGACATCTATGCCCTTCAGCTGAAAAAGAGAATCCGAAACCGCCATCAGATCCACCTCCTGCTGGCCCGTAGCCTGAGTGTAGATCCTGTCGCCATCCCTCATAAAACTCATCACAAATTCGGGAGCAACCTCCAGTTGGTACCTGCCAGTAAGGGCATCAAACTTCTCCGGATCGTAATCGAAAGCCGTCGCTTCCTCCGCTGCTGGCGCCAGACTTCCCTCCTCCTCTTTAAAATACTGTGACAGGAAGGCATCCGCGGTTTTATCAGCAATGCTGCCGTCGAAACTGGAATTATTGCTCTGGGTAATCACTATCGCATCGATCTCCGGAAAATACATCAGCATCGAGCGATGCGCCACATCGGCCCCGCCGTGGGAGATCCTCTTCAGACCCTTGTATTCACCTATGCTGAGCCCAAAACCGTAGCCCGTGCTATCGCCGTTAGTGAGTACATAGGGCGTGGTCATTTCTGCGATGATCTTTTTGCTGCCAACCTTCGGATTATCGAAATTCTCAACCCACTTTACAAGGTCAGGCAGCGTGGAATAGATCCCCCCGGCGCCAATCGCCCCGCCAAGGTCCATCACCTCCTGATATTCGCCTTTCCCACTCATGGTATAGCCCTGCGACCTGCCCGGAATCACCTGAAACTGATCTGCCCGCACCTGGGTATTGTTCATATTCAGAGGCTGAAACACATTCTTTTCCATCCACTCCGGAAAAGGGGTGTTGGTCACGCGCTCCACCAGGTCAGCCAGCAAAGCAAAACCGGTATTGTTATAGTTCCATTCCGCCCCCGGAACATTCTGAAGTTCCGGCTGATTCTGCACGACCCTTATCAGCATCTCACGTTCCAGCGGACTGCTCAGATCCCTGCCCGACATCCCCAGCAGATTCAGAAACTCCCGATACCCGCTGGTGTGGGTGAGCAGGTGCCGCAGCGTCACCGGCTGATCGAATTCCGGCAGCTCCGGATAATATTTTCTGATGTCATCGTCCACCGAAAGCTTCCCCTGATCTTCCAGCAGCTGTCTTCCCAGGCCGTGCATTCATATACGCTTTCCCTGGATTCGGCCCAGGTG
>CBFGYW010000212.1:0-3979 GCA_965653085.1 uncultured Salinimicrobium sp. | reverse complement strand
GTAGGACATCCTAGCCTTTCTTCTGATGGAAACACCCTGTATTTTGCTTCTGATGCTCCCGGAGGCCTGGGCGGAACCGATCTTTACAAGGTTTCCATAAATGGAGAAAATTTTGGAACACCAGAGAACCTTGGAGATGCCATTAATACTCCCGGCAATGAAGTCTTTCCTTTTATTGCACAGGATAACAGGCTTTACTTCTCCTCTGATGGTCATAAAGGCTACGGACTACTAGACATCTTTGTGGTTGAAGGTGAAGATGTACAAAACCTCGGTGAGCCAATGAACAGCAGTCACGACGATTTCGGCTTCTTTGTTTCTCCTGATTCCTCTGAAGGCTATGTTTCTTCAAACAGAACCGGTGGAATGGGAGGCGATGATATTTACCAGACAACTGTGATTCAGCCTCTTGTTCTTATGGGGAAAATTACTGATTCAATTAATGGAAAACCTATAGCAAAAGCTACCTTACGACTGCTGGATGACAACGGGGATCAAATTGCCTTTATTGAGACGGATTCTACTGGAAACTACAGAACGGAAATACATAGAAATAAACGTTTTTCCACCGAAACCAGCCATATTAAATATGATACAAAAACTGGCAGTATAAGTTCTTCAAATTTGGATGACCAGGTAGAATTGGTGTATGACATTGAACTTTCTCCAGTAAATGATGTAGAATATCTTGCGGAAATAGATGAGATCTATTTCGATTTTGATAAACATCAGATAAGAGAGGATGCAGCAAAGGAATTAGACAAACTGGTCAACCTTATGCTTAATGAGTATCCAGATCTTGTAATCGAAATTGGATCACATACAGACTCCCGAGGGTCTCAGGAGTACAACCGAAAATTAGCAGAGAGAAGAGCGAAGGCAACATATGATTATCTGGTATCAAAAGGTGTATCTGGAGACAGGATTGTGACTTACAAGGGATACGGCGAGGAAAAACCAGCTGTGGATTGCACAAGATGTAATGAACAACAACATCAGTTGAACAGAAGATCTATATTTAAGGTAGTAAAAATGGAATAAGCTGTCCAGACAGCATGCAAGAAAAACCGCCTGAAAGTTTTCAGGCGGTTTTTTTATATTCAATTTCCTTCCTCAGTGCTACCCTCCCCTACTCATCCTATTTCAATCAGTTCTAACTCCTACCTCATGCTATAACAATAATTCCGATGAATACCTGATGCAGTAATATTCTAAGAAGAGTTGGAGTATATCCTGAGGTCTAAGAAAGAATTGATCGGGTATAAAAAAAGCCGCTTTATAAGCGGCTTTTTAAATTCAAACAAATGAAAAAATTGTGGGGGACTCTAAATTAAAACCTTATTTCCTGACAAATATATTGGTAAAGTAGAATTTACCTTCAGCATCCTGGGTAATTGAAATTCCAAAATGGGTATGGTTGCCAAGCATATTTTCCCTGTGGCCTTCACTTTTGATCCAGGCATTGACTACCGCTTCAGCAGACTGATAACCGAAAGCTACATTTTCGCTCACCGCTGTGGCATTCACGGCACTTACCAGTGCAGAATAGCGGTTAGGAAAGCCATCATGACATACCTCCCCTTCTTCCATCATATGAAGATTGTGATCTTCAGCCTGGCGGGAACTATCATCAAGGATCTCCAATTCTGATAGCCCGTTCTCTTCACGGTATATATTTATTAAATCGAGAACATTAAGTTCAAATGCGGAATATGATACAGGAGGGGTCCCTGTATTGAGCTCGGCTGTTTCCAATTCCTCTCCCAGACTATCTTTAGAACAGGAGGTAAGAGACATCAAACTTACAGCCACAAGACAAAACGTGTAAGTAAAATTTTTCATAATTCAGCACTAATTAGTAGGTTTGGGTAGGGTAAAAGTAGAATAAAAATCCGTTGAAGCAACATTTTATTCGATGAACTGCACACTTTATCTTAAATTTAACACGACATGAAGATTTTTCCTACATAATTTAAGGTAAAAACGATTGTGTATTTCATCGATGAACCCATGCGTTTCAACGATTAAGAAGGTAGAAGAATATAATTCTAAAGGTTTCTAAGAAAAAGTGAAGATTTTTCCGTCGTCGGCCAGTCTGACCTCCTCGAATACCGTTTCGGCCTCCTTTTTAAATAAGGAATAGTCATCATAGCGGGTCGAGTAATGACCGAGAATGAGCATCCCAACCCCTGCAGCCCTCGCTATCTGGGCTGCCTCCCTTGCAGTGGAATGTCTGGTAGAATTTGCGAGGCTGGCATGCTCCTCTAAAAAAGTGGATTCGTGGTATAAAACAGAAACGTTCCTGATCTGGGGGATTATTGAGGTTTCATATCTGGTATCACTACAGAAAGCATAGCTTTTAGGGGGTTCAGGATCAGCCGTGAGCTCCCTGTTCGGTATTATGGTACCATTTTCCAAAATCACATCTTTACCCCTTTTAATGCCCCTGTAATAAGCCATATCCATTTCATAATTGAGCACCTTGTCCATTAAAAGCTTTCTTTCACCCGGTTTCTCTCTGAATAAAAAGCCATTGGTATAAATGCGATGATTTAACGGAATGGTCTCTACTGTTACCTTCTTGTCATCCAGAATAAGCTCCGATTCCTTGCTAGATAGCTCATGAAAATAGAGAGGATAACTGGTCCAGGAATTCGAAAGTTTCAATTGTAGAGTAATGATCTCCTTTATTCCCTTAGGTCCGTACACATGAAGCTCCGCTTCCCGGTTCAGAAGCATAAAAGTGGAAATCAAACCTATGAGACCATAGAAATGGTCCCCGTGAAGGTGAGAAATAAAAATATGTCTGATTTTGGAAAACTTTATCTTATTCCTACGGAGCTGCACCTGGGTACCTTCACCACAATCGATTAAGAACAGCTGATTCCCTATTTCCAGTACCTGAGAGGTTGGATTGGTAAAAGTCCTTGGAGTGGCGGCGTAACAACCTAGTACAGTTAATCTCATTTAATATTTATTAAATGCTTGATAGTTAATAGACTACAAAATTAAAGTAAGTTTAAGCCTCTTGCAGGATTTTTCAACTGATTTAACCCTTTATCCAGAAACGCCTGCCTGATTAAAAGCCCAGATCTCTTTCAATCTCTTCCATTTGAATAAGATCTTCTGCCTCCCCTATAGTGGGAACTACTGAGAGTATTTCCGGTACTTCATCTACATCTACATCTGTAGTAACGACAACAAATGATTTTTTTCCCCGCTTGTGCTCCCGGGAATATGGCAACAGAGTAAGAAGCTTCTCATTATCCATATCTGTCAAATCCTGAAGATCTAAAACCAGATTATCGTTTCCTAATTCCTGTCTCCCTTCTTCAAGAAAAGATATATAATTTTCAAAAGAGCTCCCTTCATCCTTCAAAATCTTGAACCCATCTAATTTTGAAATCTTCATACCTGCTTTATTTTAGAGGCCAGTAAATAAATCACTGCCATTCTTATAGCCACCCCGTTTTGAACCTGGTCCAGAATAATTGCCTGATCGGAATCAGCCACTTCACTGGTAATTTCTACCCCTCTGTTAATAGGTCCAGGGTGCATTACAACAATTTTCTTACTTAATGAGTCCAGCAAATTTTTATTCAGGCCGAAAAGCTGAATATATTCCCTGGTGCTGGGGAAATAGCTTATTTCCATCCTTTCATTCTGAACTCGCAGCATATTGGCAACATCACACCATTCCAGCGCCTTCCGCAGATTGGTCTCCACCTCTACACCTAAGGATTCGATATACTTTGGAATCAAGGTCTTTGGACCGCATACTTTCACTTCTGCCCCTTGAAGTTTCAGAGCAAATATATTTGATAAGGCAACTCTACTATGAAGAATATCCCCTACGATGACCACCCTCTTGCCTTCAACCTCTCCCAATCTCTCGCGAATGGAGTAGGAATCCAGTAATGCCTGGGTTGGATGTTCATGCGCCCCATCGCCGGCATTTATTATACTGGCATTGACATGT
>CBFGYW010000211.1:0-3987 GCA_965653085.1 uncultured Salinimicrobium sp. | reverse complement strand
GGAATGATCAAATAAGTAGCACCCATATTCTGCTGTATCTGAAATAATCCTATTCATTTCAAACAGCTTTTTTCTTGCTATGGTGTTGGCAATTAGGGGGGTCTCATGTAGAGATTCGTAATATGCTGATTCTTCAATGATACCTTCCTCCACCATGGTTTCGAAAGCAAGCTCCACTCCCGATTTTACGAAAGCCACAAGCAGTACCCCTCTTTCAAAATATTCCTGCTCTGAGATCCCTGCGGTTGTGGCATCAGTTTTTTCAAAGGCAGTATTCTCTGTAGCTGCACGCCATGCCAGAAGTTGTTGATCTTCATTTTTCCAGTCTTCCATCATCCGTGAGCTAAACGCGCCGGTTAGGATATCCTGCATATGCTTTCGGAACAGGGGCCGCATGATTTCTTTAAGATCCTCCGATATTTGGTTAGCCTTTACTTTGGCAGGGTCGGATAGTTTTTCCATCATTCCCGTAAGTCCTCCATATTTTAAGGCCTTTGTTATGGTTTCCCATCCATGTTGAATCAATTTCGCGGCATAAGAAGGCTCCACGCCTTCCTCCAGCATCTTATTGAAGCTTAAGATCGAACCTGTCTGTAGCAATCCGCACAGGATAGTCTGTTCTCCCATAAGATCCGATTTTACTTCCGCTACAAATGAGGATTCCAATACCCCGGCTTTATGGCCTCCCGTTGCATACGCATATGCTTTTGCCCATGTTAACCCTAATCCTAGAGGATCATTTTCTGGATGTACTGCAATCAGTGTCGGTACTCCAAACCCGCGTTTATATTCTTCCCGGACTTCAGTTCCCGGACATTTTGGTGCTACCATGATAACGGTAATGTCTCTCCTTATCTGCATCCCTTCCTCCACGATGTTAAATCCGTGAGAGTAGGAAAGCACAGCATTTTTCCTGATCAGTGGCTGAATTGCATTAATTACAGAGGAATGCTGTTTATCTGGAGTGAGGTTGATTATAAGATCGGCTTCCGGAATAAGTTCTTCATAGGTGCCGACCTCGAAATCATTTTCAACAGCATTCAGGTAAGATTGCCTTTTTTCCTTAATTGACTCCTTTCTAAGGGCATAGGAAATTTTAAGGCCACTGTCTCTCATATTCAGACCCTGATTCAGGCCCTGTGCCCCACAACCAATAATGACAATATTTTTATTTAACAGGGCAGCTATACCCTCTTCAAATTCCTCCTTGGCCATCAGGCGGCAGGTACCTAGCTGGTTTAATTGGTCTTTTCTGGAAAGGCTGTTAAAATAGTTCTTCATGTTTAAGCTTTTGATTATTAAATTTCTCCAGTATTCTGGATATCGGCATCTCCTCTTTTGATACTGCGACTGTCCCGGACCTTACGAACTGCATCAAGCCGTAGGGTTTTAATTTTTCGTAGAGATTTTCAGTTTCGTGACGATCTCCTGTCTTCTCTATCACAAAGAACTGCGATGACACTGTCACGATCCGGGCATTGATCTTTTTTATAAATGCCTGAATGTCGAAATCCTCAATAAAAACAGATGACCTTATCTTATAAAGAGCGATTTCCTGCGAGATCAGTTCCTCATCTGTATGGTAGAAGGCCTTGATCACCTCAATTTGCTTTTCTATTTGCCCAATGACTTTTTTGACCTGGTCTTCAGTTACCTGTACGCCAATTATAAATCTCATTACTTCCGGTACTTCACTGGGGGAAGCGGTTATACTTTCAATATTTATATGCCTTTTCAGAAAAATGGCAGCGATCCTGCTTAATAATCCCGGATTATTCTCTGTATATACTGAAACCGTGAAATTTTTTGTTTCCATTATTCTAATCTTATTTCTGAAACTGCTGCCCCGGTTGGAACCATCGGGAATACATTTTCTTCCTGTTCAACTTCTACCTCCAATAAAAAGGCTTCCTTGGAATCCATCATTTCCTTAACGGCCCCTTTCAGGAGCTGCCGCTCACTCACCTTGTTGGCTTTTATCTGGTATCCTTTGGAAATAGCGAGAAAATCGGGATTTACCATTTCCGTTGAAGCATATCTTTTATCAAAAAAGAGTTGCTGCCACTGCCTTACCATTCCAAGAAAACTATTGTTCAGAATAACGATTTTCACAGGTACCTTTGTCTGAAAGATGGTGCCCAGCTCCTGAATGGTCATCTGGAAACCTCCGTCACCAATTATGGCCACAACCTCCCTGTGGGGAGCACCCATTTTGGCCCCTATAGCAGCCGGAAGAGCAAAGCCCATAGTCCCCAAGCCTCCGGAAGTTACATTACTTCTTGTTCTGTTGAATTTGGAATAGCGGCAGGCTACCATTTGATGCTGCCCTACATCCGATACTATGACGGCATTACCTCCAGAACAGCTATTTATTTCTTCAATAACCTCAGCCATTCCCAATTTTGCTCTTTCAGGATAAAAATCCTTTTTGATAATCTTTTCAAATTCTATTGCAAGGCAGTCTTTAAAATACTGATGCCAGGCTTCGTGATTATTAGGCTTAAGAAACTCCAGCAGCAGTTTCAATGCCTGTTTTACATCTCCCAATACTGGAATATCTGCATGAACATTCTTATTGATCTCGGCAGGGTCTATTTCAAAGTGTATAACCTTTGCCTGTCTTGCATACTTAGCCAGATTCCCCGTCACTCTGTCGTCAAACCTCATTCCGATCGCGATCAGGACGTCACACTCATTGGTAAGCAGGTTGGGGGCATAGTTACCGTGCATTCCGACCATCCCGACGTTCAGGGGGATGATCTGTAGGCAAAGCGGAAAGTCCCAGAATCGTCCAGGCTGCAGGAATTCCCGTCTTTTCGACCAGTTCCCGTAATAAAGATTCAGCACCGCCTAGAATTACCCCCTGCCCCCAGACTATCATGGGTCTTTTTGCCGTATTGATTGCCTCGGCAGCTCTTTCTACGTTCAGCAGATTTATTTCCGGGGTCGGTTTATAGCTTCTTATTCCCGAACACTTCTTATAGATGAAATCCAGGGAGGCAAATTGCGCATCTTTAGTAATGTCAATTAAAACAGGGCCGGGACGGCCTGATCGTGCTATATAAAATGCCTTTGCGAATATTTCAGGTATTTCTGAGGCCTTGGTAATCTGATAACTCCACTTGGTGACAGGAGTTGATATTCCCACTATGTCCGTTTCCTGAAAGGCATCACTACCCAGTAAGTGCGAGGCTACCTGGCCAGTGATACAGACGAGGGGGGTCGAGTCTATTTGTGCATCGGCAATCCCCGTGATTAAATTGGTAGCTCCAGGCCCCGAGGTTGCTATAGCCACGCCTACTTTTCCTGTTACACGTGCATATCCCTGTGCGGCATGAGTAGCTCCCTGTTCATGCCGTGTCAGCACATGTTGAAGTTTGTTCTGAAATTTGTACAGCTCATCATAGACGGGCATTATGGCTCCGCCTGGATATCCATAAATGGTTTCCACTCCTTCTTCCAACAGGCAACATATCACTGCCTCTGCACCAGAAATGGTGGCAGTTTCCACGGCCGGAGCCGTCAAGATTTCTGACTTCATGTTCATAATTCCGTTTTTTAGAATTCATCTGTTACACAGCCTTCCGAGGCAGAAGACACGGTTCTTGAATATTTATACAGGACCCCTTTCCTGAATTTGATTTCAGGGGCCTTCCAGGCCTTTCTACGGGCCGCAATCTCTTCCTCCTGCAGGTCCACGTTTATTGTATTGGCTTCTGCATTGATGCTGATCCTGTCGCCATCCTTTACCAAGGCCAGTAGCCCACCTTCCTGGGCTTCAGGCGTGATATGTCCAACCACAAATCCGTGAGTACCTCCGGAAAAGCGGCCATCGGTGATCAGCGCCACGTCTTTTCCAAGTCGGGCCCCCATGATGGCAGCCGTGGGCTTAAGCATTTCCGGCATTCCCGGTCCCCCTTTTGGACCTTCATAGCGGATAACCACTACATCGCCTTTTTCTACCTTTCCTTCCGCAATTCCTGCATT
>CBFGYW010000210.1:0-3989 GCA_965653085.1 uncultured Salinimicrobium sp. | reverse complement strand
CAAATTGAGGTTTTGCTCCATCGGACAATGCCTTGTATAAACTTGGGCGGCTTAATCCGGTTTCTTCTGCAATTTTTGTCATTCCAATTGCTTTAGCCACGTGGCCAATGGCATTAATAATATCAGCATTATCTCCTTCTTCCAATACTGTATTGAGATACTCAGCAATCATTTCTTTGTTCTCCAGATAATCTGCTATGTCAAATTTTGAAACTTCCATTTCCTAAATAGCTTTTGCCCTGAGATCTCTAAGGTTTTTTAGCCAATTGTCGAACTCAGATGTTTTTTCAATAAAGAACATATAATCCGTATCTAACTGGATACAAAATTACTGAATAATTTTATCGCAATTATTTTATTTTTAGCTGGGAAGGTGAATTCTCAAATCCTGGATGCATGGTCTCCCGCAGATTTCGCAGATCTCGCAGATTTTTCGCAGATTAGTGAATTGGTCAATTAGTTAATTGAAGATCAGGTTCAACTCCGGAGGAGTCAGATATTTGTAGAAAATGCTTTCTTTCTGGTCACTGGCCCCGGCTGGGGCCGAACCTTATACATATTGAGGTGTCGCTCCGCTGGAGCTTAGTCCGGGAGAGCCAGGTGTTTCTACAAAGATGATACTCCTCCGGAGTAAAACGAAGGTGGAAAAATGAGGTTAAATCTCCCGCAGATTACGCAGATCTCGCAGATTTTTCGCAGATTTTATCTAGAGTCATAATCCTGGAAATCATTAAAATCATTCCAATCAGCGGTTATTCTCCCGCAGATTACGCAGATCTCGCGGATTTTTCGCAGATGATCTTAAAACTGAAGGATCTTATATCCGAGGAAGAGGCCTGCTGTGGGCGGCTCGTAGATGTTCCAGGAAACTCCCACGCCCAAGACCCAATGCCGTTGGGGTAGCCTGATCAGCTGCCCCTGAAGGGTTTCGGTGACGAGATGGGGATTTGAATTGGTGACCTTCACTACCGGATCTCCTTTTATATAGCCGACCACCAGCCGCTGGGTATTGGGAATGGACAGGCTGTCAATGGAGATGCCCGCCTGATCTACCTGGCCCGAGAGGCTGTACCATTGCGTTGTTTTGCTGAAGTTCCTCTGGAAATCCTGTGGGGCCGCTGACTCGAACGGAATCCTGATGCTGTCGTAGAGGTAGCGGGTCTGCCATTTTACGGTTACTACGGGGTCTTTCAGCTTTTTCAGCAGCAGTTGCAGGCTGTCATCCTTCATCCAGATCTGAGACCTCAGTTCTTCCCGGGTTACAGTCAACATGTCCCTTTCCTGCGCCAGCTGGCCATTGGAGAGCCGGTAGCTGCGGATCTGCTTTTCCCGCGCCTGGAGGTTGGTTTCATAACGCTGCGCCTGCCGTGCTTCTTCCCGGCAGCTGCGAAGCCAGAGCAGGAGGAAGGCCAGCATCAGGATGGGGGAGAGCAGGCGGGTATATCTGCGGAATTGGGTGAGGATTGGGATCATGGCAGGTCCGGATTGATTATGCGCATCTCAAAGTGGGGACAGTCGATGAAACCGTCCTGCAGTTCGTTGTTGTTCCAGTCGCCGCCCCAACGGTTTGCGGGGTGGAGGCTTTCCCAGAAGTCGCCCAGGATCTTGATGGTCTGCCAGTCGAGGCAGAGGCGGCCGGCGAGGAAGACGTTGAAATCTACGGCCAGGCGGTCCAGGTGCTGACTGTCCAGGGTCTTTGACAATCTTGCCTGGAAGAGGCGCTCCTGTTCCTCCGGACTGCGCCAGGCGTGGCCGAAGGTGAGGCCGAAGCCCATCAGGTGGGCGTGGCTTATCAGCTTGGCGATGTTGCGGGTGAAGAGTTGTTGGTGGTCTGAGAGTTTCATATTGAAATGAATAAATGAATAATGAATAATGAATAGTGAATAATGAATAGTGAATAATGAATAGTGAATAATGTTAAATTTGGCCCGCAGATTGCGCGGATCTCGCAGATTTTTCGCAGATCTTATTATTCCTTATTCACTATACATTATTCAGTTAAAAAGGTTTCCTATTTTTTTGATGATGCCTTCGTTGATGGCTTTCCGGATGTTTTCAAGCCATTCGAAGATTTTTGCTTTCTTGCCCGTCAGGCGCTGCTGGTTTTCTCCTATGGAATAGATGTCGAGCAGGGTGGCCATGATGGCGATGGTGCCGGAGGAGAGCATAAAGAAGCCGGGGAGGTAAGGGAGGTTTCCGATGGCTGCCAGCATAGAGAAGAAGCTGCTCCAGGTGACCAGGACCGTAACGGTGGCGATCTTCCACATACTGCTCCAGCCTTTGGCTGAGCTGAAGTAGTTTTCCTTGTCTCTGGCCTCGTGACGGGAGGCTTTGACGCCGGAGATGAAGTCCAGCCAGAAGACCACGAAATAGAGGCTGAGGCCTACGGCTGCGACCACCAGGGGGAGGAGGAGGGATTTTATGGGGGTGTCTTCTATCAATAGGTGGAGGAGTCCGCCGAGGCTTATGGAGCCGGGGGCGGCGAGCAGCAGATAGGAGGCGTTCTCCAGGCTGAAGAGCTTTTTGGCGAAGGCCAGGATGGTGGTGGGGTGGGTGATCATAATATTTTATATTTTTCAAATTATCACGTTCTGCTGCGTGTGACCTTCAGATCACAGCGCCATATGGGCGGGAATCTTCAGATTCCCGTCGTGGGACACGCCTCACCGGCTTTGTGGATCTCCTGGCTTCGCGCGTCAATCTGAAGATTGACGCCCAGTGGGGCGGCGATCTGAAGATCGCGCCCAGCGAACTCCGTTAGCTTCTGATCCTTAGCCTGCTACAGCAGCAGCAGTTCCCTTCCCACGATCTCGCTTCTATAGTGTTTTACTCCGGCATCGTCTTCCCAGCTTCGGGTGGTGAGCTGGCCTTCTATGAGGATGCGGGTGCCTTTTTTCACGTGGGCTTCCACGATTTCAGCGCTGCGGTTCCAGAAGGTGACGTGGTGCCAGTAGGTTTTCTCTACCTTCTCGCCGGCAGCGGTGGTGTAGTTGTCGTTGGTGGCCATTGAGAATTTGGCTAGTTTCTTTCCGTCTTCAAGGACGAGGATCTCCGGGTCCTGGCCTACGTGGCCCAGGAGCTGGACTTTGTTTCTGATTGGGTTCATTTTGGTTTGTTTTTAGTTGTAATTTTTAGTTTAAGGTTCTCCCGCAGATTGCGCAGATCTCGCAGATGTTACGCAGATATTATTATTCATTATTCATTATTCATTATTCGATATTCACTTCCCCCAGGTACTGGCTTTCGCTCTGCCTACCGCCATCTTCTGCGACAAAGGCGGCGTAGATGTGGAAGGTTCCGGGTTGTGCCTGGGACAGGGATAGCCTGTCGTGGCCCTGGTACCTTATGGCTCCCGTAAGCTGGTAGAAGGATTGGGAGGTAATGGGACTGTAGGCCAGCAGCAGGGCCCGGTCACGGGGGGACTGGCTTCTGTTGACGGCAGGGGTCCAGGTGAATTCCAGGTCCCGGTCGTTCAGACTCACCTGCAGATTCGCAGGCAGGCCCAGGTCTCCTGAACTGATCTTCACCAGACTGGGATCTATAGTGGAATCGTAGCCATTCTTCTGAAGGGCTTCTTTGTAGTTGACAGAAAAGGCGGCATTGAAACCTTCGAAGTTCCAGCTGTAGTTGCGGAAGCCTTTGCGCAGTACCGGGATGACGGGCCGCAGCCAGGCGGTGAGCAGTTCCAGCAGGTGGCGGTTTTTCAGTTCCGCGGGACTGGGAGCTGCCGTCCTGTTGGGGGCCTGCCGCAGGTAGTTCCTGCCGTGCTGTTCGAAGGCTACAACCTTGCCTAACTTGCCTTTGATGTTTCCGTTCTTAAAGCTTGCCATAACTTAATGAAATTGGTTAATGTTACTCCTGAATTAAAAAGAAAGAGTTACGAGCCGCACCTCGCAGCACGCACCGCGCACCACGCACCGCGCAACTCGTAACTCTTAACTCTTAACTCTTAACTCCCCCTACACCACTGTCACAGTACCAACTCTGCT
>CBFGYW010000209.1:0-3989 GCA_965653085.1 uncultured Salinimicrobium sp. | reverse complement strand
TTTGGAAGTATAGGAAATCTGGATCACGAGGGGATCATTCCTTCAAGATAGGCCTCGTAAGAACGCTCCTTGTCAGTTCCAAAAGCCGCCTCGGCTTCGATGAATTTCAGTTCAGCATAGGTGGCAATGAGAATTGGAGAAAGATCAGATGTATAAAAAGTTCCAACAACCAGGGTGGAACGTTCTCCTTTTTCGGCAGCATCTCCTCTACCGGCTCCATTTTCAGTACCTACAAATTCCCCATCTTCTGTTGTTCCGATCATATAGGGCAGTCTTGGATCAACTACTCCATAAGTCGTTCCATCCAGAGATTCCACAAATTGCTCAGAGATCCAGCCTCCCAATAGAAGATCGGCATTGTCTACAGCTACCTCGGCCCAGGGATTCCTTTGTTCCTCAAAATATTCCATCTGTGCATCATCAGCATTGCTTGTAAATCCATTATCAACAGCCATCAGCACAGCATTTGGATCATAGGCTGCTGTATTACTAAGATGATTCAGATAACGCGCCTTAAGGGTGTATCCGAATTTTATCCACTTCTCTACATCTCCTTCGTAAATAAAATCGTCCCCTCCAAGGGAAACAGAAGTTTCCATACCAAGATTGCTGATTCCGGAGTCCAATAACCTGAAGATCTCTGCATAGATTTCCTCATCAGAATCATATGCAGGAGTTACAGTATTAAAGCTCAAAGCTTCAGAATAAGGAATGTCCCCCCAGGCATCAACCGTCATTCCAAGGTTGAGAGCCATCAGGATCTCTCCTGCCCCTACGTAGTGTGTAGCCCCTATTTCCTCGGCCTCGGCGATCATATCGGTGAGGTCTGTCATCACATTGTATAAATTGAACCAGGTGTTGCCGTGGCTCACCTCATCCATTATATCTGTTGAACTCGCAGGGTTGGGAGAGGCCAGATACTGTACAAAGAAGGAAGTAATATCTCCCATCCTGAAAACATTCTGTGCTGTCTCATAGGTAGAATTCACCATTAAGGAAGCAATGGGCGCCTCGGGAGGGTTGTTTGGGTTGTCATTTATATCAAGATAATCATCACAGGACTGCATCATTAAAAGGCAGCCGATGATAAGATATGTGTATTTGTTCTTTATTAGTTTCATACCTATATTTTTTAAATTCCCAGGTTAATAGTGAAAAATAAACTCTGAACTCCCGGATATCCAAGTCCGGTAAATCCTATCGCATTACTGCCAGCCCCTGCACTGAAGGATTCAGGATCAAATCCATCCCATGGGGTGTATAGAATAATGTTGTTCGCAGCAACCGATATTCTTGCAGATCTCAGGAAGGTTCTTTCCAAAAGGCTCTCGTCAAAGTTATATCCCAATGTAATGTTACGCAGCTTGATAAAAGAGGCATCCTGAACGAAATTCTCACTTACCCCGCGATAGGTATTCCTATAGAATCCAGCTCCGTAATCCACTCCGTCCGGGCCTACGCCCTGTCCGAGCCATACCTGCTGAGTATTTGGACTTCCGTCTGCCGTAACCCCTTCAAAGACCTTCGTATCATTTCTGTCAAGCGTATATTTTGCAATACCAAAAGCCGAAAAGAAGTTGTCATACTGGTTGTACTGTTCCACTCCGGTTCTGAAGTCAATAAGGAAAGACAGGTCAAATCCTTTATACCTGAATTCGTTTTTCAACCCTCCAATCCATTTAGGCGTGGCATTTCCTAAAACCAGCTGGTCTCTGTTAATTACCGGAAAACCATTTTCCCCAATTATGATAGGCAGATCTTCATTAAGGTATATGCTGTTTGGGTCTGCACCATATCTCGCATAACTTCTACCAAAGAGGTTACCATAAGCTTCCCCTTCCAGCAATTTCATGGTTACTGTGGAACTTGCATAACCAAACTGGCTTGCTACCACTATTTCCTCAATTCCTTCGCGAATCTCCACTACCTCATTTTTGTTGTAGGCCGCATTCAGAGAGATATCCCAGCTGAAATCTTCATTTTCAATAGGAGTACCCCTCAAAATAAATTCCACCCCGGTGTTCTCGATCTCTCCCGCATTGGTGATGAAGGTTGAGAAGCCGGTAGCATCGGAAACAGGAACCGGAATGATCTGGTCTTTACTATTGGATTTATACCAGGTGAAATCCACCCCCAATCTGTTTTCTAAAAATCGCAGGTCGGTCCCGAATTCAATGGAAGTTGTTCTTTCAGGTTTTAAATTCAAATCTCCAAACTGACTGAACCTGGTAAATCCTACCTGCCCGTTCAGTGGATAAACTGATGGAGAGGTATAGGTTTGTCCAATCAAATAAGGATCGGTATCTTTTCCTACCTGTGCCCAGGAAGCTCTAATCTTTCCGAAGCTTATTAGGTCTGAAGTTTCCATTGCTTCTGTAAAAACAAAACTCACATTGGCGGAAGGATAGAAAAATGAATTATTCCCAATTGGTAAGGTAGACGTCCAGTCATTCCTTCCAGTTAGGTTGACATAGAGCATATCATCGTAGCTGACCATAAGGTCTCCATAAAGTCCTACCAGGCGTCTTTGTCTTTTATCCTGCGAAGTGGAAACTCGATTGGTATAGCTCAGGTCGTAAAATTCCGGAATTACGAAATCCTCTCCCGTAGAAGAAACACTTTCACGATTCCGTTCAAAAATATCATTTCCAACCCTTAAGGTGGTGTTCAGTTTTTCGCTCCAGTCCTTTTTGAAGGTAAGGTAAAGGTTGGAGTTGATGTCCCTGCTGGTGATTCTGGTTTCGGTAATAAATCCTTCAGAATCCAATGGTGCCTCCCCATCCACACCTTTAGGGCCTGGCAGGATTTCGGTTCTTGAATCACTGTAAAAGTCTGTTCCTACCAGATAGGTGATATCCATCCACTCGAATGGGCTGTAGGTGAATCTCAAGTTTCCAAGAGTCCTGTTCACCTCATCTTCATAAGTACTGAACCTCGCATCGTAAATGGGGTTCGTATTGGTTCCCACACTCACCATGGTACCATCGTCTTTGATATAATCCCACACATCGGCATTAGGTGTCCAATAGACCATACGTTCCATGAACCGATCATAAGGAACCCTGTTTCCACCTGAAATGGTGTAACCTATATTACCTGAAAACCTGAATTTGTCGGTAAGAATAACTTCTCCACTTAATTTCGCAGAGGTTCTTCCCCAGTCACTGAAAGGAATGATCCCCTCGTGATCCAGATTTCCTATACTTCCAAAAAAGGTTGCCTTTTCACTACCTCCGGAAATACTGAGGTTATTGTCGAAGCTCACCCCGGTCTGCATTGCATCCCTCCAGATATCGTGGAATACTGCATCCGGATCTATCTGACGGATTTCATCCATTGATGGTCCCCAGTTGGGCCAGAAGGAATTGGGATCATATTCTCCAGAAAATCCCTGTCCATATACCTCCTGAAATTCCGGATACTGATTTACTTCTTCAAATCCGATAGAACTGTCAAGGTTGATACGAACCTCCCCGGCCTTTCCTTTTTTAGTGGTGATGATGATGGCCCCATTTGCAGCCCTCACCCCATAAAGAGCGGTTGCTGCTGCACCTTTCAGCACGTTCAGGGACTCGATGTTGTTAGGGTTTAGATCCGCTCCCCTGTTTGATAAACCTCTGGGAGTTCCTGGAGATTCAACAGTGGAGTTGTCAATTGGCACCCCATCAATTACAAATAGAGGCTGGTTGTCGGCACTGGGATCCAGGGAATTCACACCCCTAATGATGATCCTGGCACTCTGCCCTGGGGCACCCCCCGAATTGGTGATCTGTACCCCTGCAGCCTGCCCCTGGAGGGCACTCACGATATTGGCCTGATTGGTTTTGGTGATATCCTCAGCATTGATCTCCTGCACGGCATATCCCAGCGCCTTTTTCTCCTGCTCAATCCCGAACGAGGTCACTACCACCTCATCCAGACTCTGCAGGTCGGTTTCCATGCTGACATTTACCACATCCTGATTTCCCACCGCCACTTCTTTCGTTCTT
>CBFGYW010000208.1:0-3995 GCA_965653085.1 uncultured Salinimicrobium sp. | reverse complement strand
TTTCAGCTGGATCTATTGAATGAGATCATTGACCTGTCTTACGAACGGCAGTTCCTTCCTATTTATGAGCAGGCAAGATTCCGGATAGAGGAATTCAGAAATGACCTTCAGGAAAATCTGAGTGCTTCCAGTGAACAGAAGGTTTACAATCTGCTTCAGAAGGAGATAAACCCTCTTCTGGAACATTTAAAGAAACAGACTCCGCGGCTGAAGAAAAAGATAAAGGAGTATCAGGAGAAGGTCGATCAGAATACCGGGATCATTTACGACCATCGCAAGAATTACGACGAGGCCGTGCAACAGACCAACCGGGCCATGGCTCGCTATATAGACCGGAAACAGGTGGAGGCGCAAAGGGCGTTTCCGCATTATTTTGAAAGGTACAAGACCGACGGGGTGGAGCACAGTATCTACATAGGGGCTTCCCTGGTACACGAAAAACACAAGCCTTTTGACGATATGTACCGTTACAATATGAGGTTGTGGCAGCTGAGTACCATGTGCGAGATGGAGAACAGGTTCTATGAGGTGCAGGAAAATTTGCCAATAGCCCTGGAAGCGGCGTCGCTGATTCTGGTATTCAACAGTACCATTTCTATCCGCTACAGGATGGATGAGAAGAAATTTGATGTAGATGGCGCTTATAATGCCCGATACGAGATCATCAAGAAGAGAATTGACAAAGCCTGTGTGAAAGGCACCAATGAGAGGATCACCCAGAAGGGGAAACTGGCCATCGTTTATTCGCAGCGCAGTGATGAAAGGGAATATCTTCGTTATATAAAGTATCTGCAGCTCAAGAATTATCTGGGAGAGAAGGTGGAACTGCTGGAGCTTGAAGATGTTCAGGGGGTGATCGGGCTGAAGGCAATAAGGGTGGAGGTGCTGTACCATACCACTGCTCAGGATAATGAAGAGAAGGTAATCACTTATGAAGATCTGATGAAGGAGCTGAGTTAGCAGGTAATCAATTACTTTTGGAAGCCTTGCCAATCTGAAGTGCAGCGCCCGAATAGCCGAGATCTAAAGATCTTGTCCAGCAAGTACGCGAAATGTTGTGAGTTCGCTGCGTGTGACCTTCAGATAACAGCGCTATCCGGGCTGGAATCTTCAGACCCCCAGTCTTTTTTTACCCTATAATTCATCGTTGCCCTAAGGAAGCCCTTTCCAATTCGAACATCAGCGCCTCAATGGCTCGGATCTGGAGATCTCAGCCAGCAGGAATGGGTTCCGCTGCGTCTGACTCCTCTGGAGTTGAGGATGATTCAGTGGATGCCAACTAACACTACCGTTTTAAACTACAACATGCAAGGTTTTCTTCCCTATCATTCGCGAGTCATTCGCGGGTCATTCGCGAGTCATTCGCGAGTCATTCGCGACTTCAACCCGCATATGACTCGGCAATGACTCGGCAATAAGTCGGAAGTAACCCGGCAATGATAGGGTGAGGCTAAAGCTTAAGATTTAGGAAAACAGGGCTACTTTAGATTGGCCTGTTACATCAGGTAAAACATCAGAATAAAGCTAAGTACCGAGAGGATGATCCCAATCATAAAGATGGTGTAGGTGATCCTTAGCATCCTGTACTTTTTATTCAGGACGATCCCGAGATAATAAAGATCCTTCGTCAGGGAATCGTATACCACATTCTGGTCCTTAATGATTTCCTGCATCGCCCATTCGAACTGGTCGTAAGGCATCTGGTGGAAATTCCCGAAGAACAGGACATTTACCTCCTTGTTCTTGACCTGCTCCTTTGTAAATTCCCCACTGGTTACGTTAGGTCGCGTGGACAGAATGGAGCCAACAATTGAAGCCACACTGAAGAGCACGAGGATCAAAGTAGGGATCATTATCTGTTTATTGCCCGGGGTATCGAGGTCGGGAATAAGATTTGCTATTGCCAGGGAAATGATGATGGCATTCACCGAAAGCAGGATGTTGGCCTTGGTATCGGCAATATCACTGAGTTTGAGATGGTTTCTCATTGTAACCCTGTAGAGGGTCTGGATACCCCTTTCGGGGCTGCTGTTCTTATATTTGGCTTTAGCCTTGGCCTTGAAATCCTCTTTTTTGAGTTTGCTTTTATGACTCTTATCCTTTTCCAGGAGGGTCAGCAGGTTCTCGTCCTTCTTTTTCTGCCAGTTCTTCAGCGCATAGGGAGTATGGAATTTATGAAGCTGAGTAAACATTTTTATATTCTCCTGAATCCACTCCTGTGGGGAATAATCCTTAATATCCTGTAGCCTCAGCTCCTGTCGCAGGAACTCGCTGGTCTCCTCAAAGTAACCTTTTGCCAGATGGGAAGTGTCGGCATCCTTAATGATCTTTTCCAGGATATCTTTGGGTTCATTAGCATCAAACCGGGTAGCGAGGATACAGCGACTCACATCGTTGATGAGGTCTTCGTCGGCATTTTCCTTCCTCAGGAAATCCCGTGCTATCTCTGCACTTTTCTCCTCGTGGCCCTTGAAGGTTTCGGTGTAGCCGGTATCGTGAAGCCAGGCTGCCAGCAGGAGTATCTCCCCTTGTTTAACATCAATTTCAGAATTTTCAATTAATTCCTTTGTACTTTTAACTACCCTCTGCGAGTGCCTGTAATTGTGGTACAGGAAGGTGCTGGGCAGTTTTTCTTCGAATAGATTAAGGACAAATTGATCAGCTTTTTTAACAAGGTCAGTCATGAATATTTGAGTTGGTCTTCTATCCAAATTACGAAAAATAAGCTCCAATTAAATTCTATGGAAAAAAATAACAAATTTCTAACATTGCTGGTTTTGATAGTGCTTTACGGATGTGCCACCTCACATCCCAAATATGCAGATGGGGAACCCACTGAGAATTTTGGATATCCAGCTGAAAAGAAAATTGAGAAGTCCTTCTATTTATTGGGAGACGGAGGTTATTCCCAGCCGGGGGGAAGTTCTGAAGGCTTATTGGCATTTAAGACTTTCCTTGATTCGGTAAAGCAGGTTGGAAATTACACCTTGTTTTTGGGAGATAATATTTACCCGGATGGCCTTGTTGCCGAGGATCATCCCAGGAGAAAAGTTTCGGAGTACCGACTGGATTCGCAGATAGACGTGATGGAGGATTACGATGGCAATGTGATCTTCATTCCTGGGAATCACGACTGGTACAACGAAGGGATTGCGGGCCTGCGGCGGCAGGAGGAGTACCTTCAGGAAAAACTTGAACGGGATAATGTCTATTATCCGAAAGCGGGCTGTGCTCTTGAGAGTATCGAAATCACAGATGACATTCAGCTTATCATAGTGGATACTCAATGGTATCTTACCAACTGGGACAACCACCCCACGGTAAATGACGACTGCGAAATCAAGACGCGGGAGGCCCTGTTCCTGGAAATTGATGATGAACTGAAAAAGAACCAGAACAAGACCGTGGTCTTCGCAATGCACCATCCGCTCTACACAAATGGAGTTCACGGGGGACAGTACAATTTTGATCAGCATTTGTACCCTTCCCAGAAAAAGATCCCTTTACCTATTTTAGGATCCCTGGTAATGCTAATCCGTACTACCGGTGGAATTTCCATTCAGGATGCACAGAACGAGCGCTATAAATCGTTGGTCAGGCGTTTGGAAACTATTTCCCAGAGCTGGGGGAATGTGATCTTTGTTTCTGGACACGAGCACACCATCCAGTATATAGAGAAAGACCATATTAAGCAGATCGTCTCAGGATCGGGTTCCAAGGGGAATTATGTTGCGCTTAGCAATACCGGCCTCTTTGCTTATGGCGAACAGGGCTTTGCGGCTCTTGATATATTCGAGGATGGTTCCTCCTGGGTGAGTTTTTATGGAAGCGAAAATCAAAAGCCCAAGCTGCTCTACCAGAAGGAGGTTTTTCCAAAGCCTGAACCTGTAAATACCGACACTCTTCCTAAATCCTTTCCGCAGACCATTTCCGCTTCCATCTATGAACCCGGAGAGACGGAAAAAGGAGAAGTTTACGAGAGCGTTTGGGGTGAC
>CBFGYW010000207.1:0-3998 GCA_965653085.1 uncultured Salinimicrobium sp. | reverse complement strand
CTTAATATTTCCCACGAAGTTGAGGACGAAAAAGGCCATGATCACTTCAAACCACAGGGCGTTGTAGATCCAGACTTTTGCAGTGTCGGTGCTGTACCAGTTTTCTATGAAGGTTCCCAGTCCCAGGGCAATGGCAAAAACAACAAAAAGGATCGCCATCAGCCGGGTGGAGAATAAAATGGAGGCTAATTTCTTTTGCATTAGAGGAGCGTTTTAACTGCTGCAAAAGTAAGGATTATTAATTATTTTGGGGTCAAATCCCAATAGTATTTAGAAGAAGAAGCTCATATTTCCCAAAGCTGATTTTTTTGGTAATTTAGCCGAATGATCAGAGTCGTACTTTTAGGTTCGGGAAATGTTGCCAGCTTTCTTTTTAAAGCGTTCCAGGCTTCGGAAGATGTGAAGGTGGTGCAGGTTTACAACCACTCCCCCGCCAGTCTTTCAAAATTCAAAGACACAGTACCGGTTACCAGCTCCTTTGCGGAAATAGCAGATGCCGATATCTACCTGATTTCGGTAAAAGACGATGCCATTTCTGAAGTTTCAGAGAACCTGAAAGGAAAAAATTCCCTGGTGCTTCACACTTCAGGGGCAGTGCCCATTGATTCTCTGAAGCCCCACCCCCGAAGGGGAGTATTTTATCCGCTTCAGACATTTTCGAAGGACAGGGAGGTAAAGAACCCTGATATTCCATTCTGCCTGGAAGTGAATCAGGAGAAAGACGTGGAACTCCTGAAACAGCTTGCAATTGAAATCTCGGGAACCCCATTTGAAGTTTCTTCAGAACAAAGGAAAAAACTCCATTTAGCTGCAGTTTTCGTTTGTAACTTTGTCAATCATCTTTATGTGGTGGGGGAAGACCTGTGCCGGGAGAATGATCTCCCGTTTGAGATCCTTCAGCCTTTAATACTTGAAACTGCAGAGAAGACTGTTCATTCCTCACCCTCAGGGAACCAGACCGGACCCGCAAAGAGGAAAGACCAGTCAACAATAGAAGCTCACCTCGACCTTCTGGATTCAGAAGAAAACAGGGAAATATATCAACTCTTAACCCGTGCAATTCAAACCAGACATGGAAAAAAGCTATAAAGAATATCTGTCCCAGATCACAACCTTCATTTTTGACGTCGACGGAGTCCTTACCGATGGTTCCATCCAGATCGGCACCGATGGAGAACTCCTCAGGACCATGGACATTAAAGACGGCTATGCCATGAAGCACGCAGTAGACCAGGGATATACGGTCTGTATCATTTCGGGGGGAAAGAACGAAGGGGTAAGACATCGTCTCAGGAACCTCGGACTTACCGATATCTATCTTGGCTGTGAGGATAAGACTCTTCAGATGGAGGAATTCCTCGACATCTATAATATTAAAACCTCCCAGGTCCTTTATATGGGAGATGATATTCCGGATCTATACCCGATGCGGAAGGTGGGCCTTCCCTGCGCCCCTCAGGATGCGGCGCCGGAAATAAAGGAGATTGCAAAATATATTTCCCACCGGAAGGGGGGAAAAGGCTGTGTTCGCGATGTCATTGAACAGGTGATGAAAGTTCAGGGTAAATGGATATAAAACAGATGAACTGGATAATCCTGATTATAGCAGGACTTTTTGAAGTCGGATTTGCCACCTGTCTCGGAAAGGCAAAGGAAACATCTGGAAATGCATCCATGATGTGGATGGCAGGTTTTTTCATCTGTCTCGCCATCAGTATGAGCCTCTTATACAAGGCTACGCAGAGCCTTCCCATTGGTACAGCTTATGCAGTATGGACAGGAATAGGAGCCATAGGAACGGTATTGGTTGGCATCTTCCTCTTCAAGGAACCCGCGCATTTCTGGAGACTTTTCTTCCTCTTTACCCTTATCGCTTCCATCATCGGCCTCAAATTCGTTTCGAACTAATGCCTTTGCTCCCCTTTCTAAAGCTTATAAGGTTCAACAACCTTGTTATGATCTTCTTTACACAGTTTCTGGTGAAGTACTTCCTTTTCGAACCCTTCGGAATCGATGTCACTCTTGACTGGTTCGGATTTACGCTATTGGCCATCTCGATGATGGCCCTTGCAGCTGCAGGAAACATCATCAACGACATCCACGATAAGGCCACCGACACTATCAACAAGCCCCACCGGCAGCTGATTGGGAAAGAAATCTCTGAATCCGTAGCGTACAACTGGTTCATCGGCTTGAACATTTTAGGCGTGGGAATCGGATTTTATCTCGCCAACCTAGTGGGCCGCCCAAGTTTTGTAGCACTTTTCATTCTCCCCTCAGGCTTTCTTTACCTTTACGCCACCCAGCTGAAGAGAACCATCCTGGTAGGAAACCTGGTGGTGAGCATTATGGTGGCAATGATCATCATTATGATTGGCATCTTCGACCTGCTTCCTGCCATCACACCCGAAAACAGGCTCACCCAGAAGGTGATCTTTCTAATCCTTGTGGACTATGCAATTTTCGCATTCCTCGTGAATTTTTTAAGGGAAATCGTAAAGGACCAGGAAGATATCAATGGCGATTATAAGGCACAGATGCAGACCCTGCCGGTGGTATTAGGAAGGAATCGTACCAACAAGATCGTATTTGTACTGACTTTACTTCCACTTGCCGCGGTTGTTTATTATATTTACTCTTATTTATACGAGAACCTCTGGGCGGTACTTTACGTTCTCCTGCTTATCCTGGGTCCCCTGCTTTATTTCTGGGTGAAGATATACAGTGCTAAATCAAAGGCAGATTACCGCCACCTGAGTCTTCTGCTGAAAATTGTGCTCGCCACCGGTTTGTTGTCCATAGGGCTGTATCGGTTTATTTTACTTTAGATATGCTGAAAGAAAAACTGAAAGACTACACTATCATCCTCGCATCAGGCTCCCCCCGCAGGCAGAGCTTCTTTGAGGATATGGGCATTCCCTTTGAAATAAAGCTGAAGCCGGTAAAGGAAGATTATTCAAGCCATCTTTCAAGGGCTGAGATCACCGACTTCCTCGCGGAGCTGAAATCGGAAGCCTTTGAAGACGAGCTTAAAACCAACGACATTCTCATTACCAGTGACACTATCGTCTGGCACGATGGCGCTGCTTTGGGAAAACCCACAGATCCTGCCCAGGCCACCGAAATGCTCCGTTCCCTGAGCGACAAAACCCACGAGGTCATCACTTCGGTGTGTTTTCGGACTTCAGAAAATATAAGACTGGTAAACTGTACCACCCGGGTAAAGTTCTCCCGACTCTCAGATGAGGAAATAGCCTATTACATCAATGAATACAGGCCGTTTGATAAAGCGGGGGCCTACGGAATCCAGGAATGGATAGGACTGGTGGGCATAGAGCATATTGAAGGAAGCTACTTCAACGTGGTAGGACTTCCCACCCATCTGGTCTACGAAAACCTAATGGAAATCGCAGCCGGAGATTAACTTTCCTGAACTTTAAACGTACCTTTACATTAAATTTCAAGTGTAGATGTTAGAAGAATTGTTTTTTGAACACCAGAGACAGATAGTCTTCACTATTATCACTCTTATCGCCCTCACCATTTTCCAGTTTATCCTGAAGAAGATGGCCAAGAAGGTAGGGCGCAAAAGTGAGATTCAGGTTACCCGAACCAGGTTGATGTTCAAATATATCAATATTCTTGTGGTGCTGATAGCAGTTTTCCTGCTGTTGCTCTCCTGGGATTATACCATCAGTGAACTTTCCCTGCTTTTTTCATCTGTTTTTGCGGTTTTAGGAGTCGCCCTTTTTGCCATCTGGTCCATCCTGAGCAATGTTACCGCAGGGATCATCCTGTTCTTCTCCTTCCCTTATAAAATAGGAAACAAGATCAGGATCCACGATAAGGACCTGCCGGTGGAAGCTATTATCGAAGACATCAAGGCCTTTCATCTTCACCTGCGAACTTCAGATGGTGAACTGATCACCTACCCCAATAACCTCATCCTCCAGAAGGCAGTCTCCCTGGTGGAGCGGGAACATTCCGATGAAGGCAAG
>CBFGYW010000206.1:0-4010 GCA_965653085.1 uncultured Salinimicrobium sp. | reverse complement strand
AAGCGGTCAGAACTTAAGAACAAGGTGAACCAGTATATTGATCTAATTCAAAATTCTCCTTTAAGAGCTTGATCCCAGGAATTTAAGGCCTTAAGGAGCAGAGAAATAAAATTGTTTTTAACCTTTTTATAATCGAAGAAAGTACTATATTTGCCGCTTGACAGAAGACCTGTTGAATACATAAAAATCATTAAATATAATATTGGAATGTATCTAAGCAAAGAACAAAAACAAGAGCTTTTCGCCAAACACGGAAAGAACTCAAATGACACAGGATCGGCAGAAGGGCAGATCGCATTATTCACTCATCGCATCGGGCATTTGTCAGAGCACCTGAAAAGCAATCGCAAAGATTACAATACTGAGCGTTCCCTGGTAATGCTGGTAGGAAAAAGAAGAAGTCTCCTGGATTACTTAATGAAAAAAGATATCTTGAGATATCGTGCTATAGTTAAGGAATTAGGATTGAGAAAATAAGAAAAGGGCCTTTGCGGCCCTTTTTTTTTAGCTTTGTTTTTCTGGGAGGAACTGAATCTCAAAATTTTAATTACTTTTATCCTGTTTTTGATAAAATTCAATCCCAGTTCATTTGGTTTTATTCAGGAACATTAAAGAAATGTCACCCGCAGTGGGTAGTTTTTCATTGGTCTTACAAATCAAACTCAACAACAACACAACCTGTCCCGTCCGGTAAGGCGGGAGACCATTGTTTAACAAATGCCTGTATACAGGCAATGAATCCAAAAAATTATGATTCCAAAAACTTTTAAAGAGGTCATTGATTTAGGGGATGGCAGGACCATAACCCTCGAGACCGGAAAATTGGCTAAACAGGCTCACGGGTCGGTTGTGGTGCAAATGGGCAATGCAATGTTATTGTGTACAGTGGTTTCAAGCCACACCCCTACTACTATGGATTTCTTCCCTTTAACCCTTGACTATCGCGAGAAGTTCGCGGCTGCAGGACGTTATCCAGGAGGATTCTTTAAAAGGGAGGCAAGACCAAGCAATGAGGAAATCCTCGTAATGCGGCTCGTAGACCGAGTTCTTCGCCCACTTTTCCCTTCAGATTACAAATTTGAAACCCAGGTAATGATTCAGCTGATGTCTCATGATGAGGAAGTGATGCCTGATGCCTTAGCGGGATTGGCAGCTTCAGCAGCCATTCAGTTTTCAGACATTCCATTTGAGGCTCCAATCTCTGAATGTAGAGTGGCGAGAATAGATGGAGAATTCTACATCAACCCAAGCAGAAGTCAACTAGAAAATGCCGACATAGACATTATGGTAGGAGCTTCTGAGGACTCTGTAATGATGGTGGAAGGTATTATGGATGAATGTTCCGAAGAGGAAATGGCAGAAGCCATTAAATTCGCCCACGAAGCTATAAAGGTACAATGCCAGGCACAGGTAAGACTTGCCGAAGCAGTTGGTAAAAAACCTACTCGCGAGTATGAAGTTGCCAGAACCAACGCAGAGATAAAAGAAAAAGTTCATCAGGCGGCGTATCAGAAAGTATATGATGCAGCTAAGCAATCCTTGGGTAAAAAAGAACGAAGTGAAGCCTTTGCTGAAATCAAGGAAGAAGTAAAAGCCTTGTTCAGTGAAGAGCAACAAGAAGAAGATGGAGCACTTATCTCCACCTACTTCAAGGAAACACATAAAGCTGCCGTAAGAGATCTTACCCTAAAAGAAGGAATTCGTCTGGATGGAAGAAAAACAAACGAAATCCGTCCTATCTGGTGCGAAGTGAATTATCTTCCTTCAACCCATGGTTCAGCCATTTTTACAAGGGGAGAAACACAGGCTCTTGCAACAGTAACCCTGGGAACCTCCAGGGAGGCAAACCAGGTCGATCTGCCAACTTTCCAGGGAGAAGAGACCTTTTATTTACACTACAACTTCCCTCCATTCTCAACTGGAGAAGCTTATCCTTTAAGAGGAACTTCCAGACGTGAGATAGGACATGGAAACCTGGCGCAAAGAGCCTTGGTGAGAATGATTCCTAAAGACTCCCCCTATACTATCAGAGTAGTTTCTGAAGTTCTTGAATCCAATGGATCTTCTTCTATGGCAACAGTTTGTGCCGGAACCATGGCGTTAATGGATGCAGGTGTTCAGATGAAGAAACCAGTTTCAGGTATTGCAATGGGACTAATTTCCAATGGAGAAGACTTTGCTGTTCTTTCCGATATCCTTGGAGATGAGGACCACCTGGGAGATATGGATTTCAAGATCACTGGTACTGCTGATGGTATAACTGCCTGTCAGATGGATATCAAGATCAAAGGTCTTTCCTATGAGATTATGGTGAAAGCCCTGAAGCAGGCAAGAGAAGGCCGACTTCATATTCTAGGAGAAATAACCAAAACAATTGATAAGCCAGCTGTTGATGTGAAACCTCACGCTCCTAAAATGGTCAAAATAGAAATTCCCGGAGAATTCATTGGGGCCGTTATCGGACCAGGAGGAAAAGTTATCCAGGAAATGCAGAAAGAAACCGGTACTACCATTGTCATCGAAGAAAAGGATGAAAAAGGTATTATTGAGATTCTAGGAGTAAAGCAGGAAGGAATTGACGAGGTTATTAAACGAGTAAAAGCTATCACTTTTAAACCGGAAGTAGGGCAGGTCTACGAAGTTAAGGTCATCAAGATTCTTGATTTCGGAGCTGTTGTTGAATTCACTCACGCTAAAGGAAATGAGGTATTGCTACACATTTCAGAACTTGCTTGGGAGCGCACCGACAATGTAACAGATCTTGTGAATATGGGAGATGTTTTTGAAGTGAAATACTTCGGAATTGATCCTAAGACAAGAAAACCAAAAGTTTCAAGAAAAGCCCTGCTTGAAAAGCCTGAAGGATACCAGGCCCGTCCACCGAGAGATAACAATCGTGATGGTGGAAATCGCGATAACCGGGGATCAAGAGATCGCGGGCGTGATGACCGTTCAAGAGGAAATCGTGATCGTAATAATAGAGACGATAGAGAATAAATCTCTTATTACCGATTGAAAAGGCGCCTTGAATTCTTCAAGGCGCCTTTATTTTTACAGAAAGTCACAAATTGAAATCTTACCACATTATCCATCCCATCCTTTTTCTGAGCTTAAGAGTGATTCCTGAAGCTTTATCTTGAGATACCCATCTTTCAGGGTTATTGTCTTCAATAATTCGGGTGCGACTAACAGAAGGAAAATCAGATCAAAAGAAGAAAAAAGTAGACAAAGAAATAAAAGTACTAAATTCCTGTAACATAATTCGTATTCTTTACGTATAACTTATTACAAGAGGTATTCACATTAAAAATCCAAGGAGACGATAGATGAGACAACTTAAAATTACGAAGCAGGTAACGAATCGTGAAACTGCTTCGCTGGATAAGTATTTGCAGGAAATTGGTAAAGTAGATTTAATTACAGCCGATGAGGAAGTAGAATTGGCACAAAGAATAAAAGCGGGTGATGACCGTGCCCTGGAGAAACTTACAAAAGCAAACCTGCGTTTTGTGGTTTCTGTGGCAAAGCAGTATCAAAATCAGGGACTAACACTTCCTGACCTTATTAACGAAGGAAACCTAGGCCTTATTAAAGCCGCCAAGCGTTTTGATGAGACTCGTGGTTTCAAATTTATTTCCTACGCTGTATGGTGGATCCGTCAGTCTATTCTACAGGCTCTTGCGGAACAATCGAGGATTGTACGCCTGCCGCTGAATAAGATTGGCTCCATCAACAAGATCAACAAGACCTTTGCCTTTTTAGAGCAATCCCACGAGCGTCCGCCTAGTGCTGAAGAAATAGCAAAAGAGCTGGACATGACCATTAATGATGTAAAGGAGTCCATGAAAAACTCCGGGCGTCATGTATCCATGGATGCACCGCTGGTCGAGGGAGAGGATTCCAACCTTTATGATGTATTGCGTTCAGGAGAATCTCCAAATCCAGATAATGAAGTTCTACATGAATCATTACGTAGTGAAATCGAAAGAGCTTTGAAGACTTAGACTCCC
>CBFGYW010000205.1:0-4025 GCA_965653085.1 uncultured Salinimicrobium sp. | reverse complement strand
CGCTGCACTGGGTGTCTTCGAAGCACGCTGTGGAGGCGGAGGTAAGGCTGTACGACAGGCTTTTCAGCGTAGAGGCACCGGATGGTTCCAAGGACAGGGATTATATGGAATTCCTGAACCCTGATTCACTTAAGGTTATTACGGGATATCTGGAGCCGGGCCTCAGGGATGTCAAGCCTTTGGAGCAGTTCCAGTTTCAGAGGATAGGGTATTTCAATGTGGACAAGGAGAGTACTTCTGGGAAGCTGATTTTCAACCGCACGGTCGGATTGAGGGATTCGTGGGCTGGGAAGGATTCTTAGCAGCAGGGATTAATTTCCCGCGGATTGCGCAGATCTCGCGGATTTTTCGCAGATGGTTTTTCGGGTGAATTGGGGATGAATTCTTAAGAGTATTTTAGCATCCCTGTAGGGATATTAACCGCTTGTTAACAGGGCTGCACAGGACAATGTTCTAAATTTGGGTTAGTATTAACTCAAAGAAACCAGAACTATTATGTCAAATTCAGGAAATACCTTTTTGGCCCTGCTAGCAGGAGCAGCCATCGGAGCAGGAATTGGTTTATTATATGCCCCTGATTCAGGCGAGGAAACCCGCAGAAGGTTAGGTGACAATGCCCGAAGAGCACAGGACAATCTCAACAGGAGATACCGTGAGACTTCTTCAACTTTAGGGGAAAAGGCCCGACGTGCCAAGTCCGATTTCGAATCGCGTCTTGAGGAGACTCTTTCTTCGGCCAGTTATAAGGCAGATGAGATCCTTGCGAGCCTGGAGACCAAGCTCGATGAACTGAGGAAACAAAACGCCAAATACCAGAGAGAACATCCCAAGGGAGGAGGAAAATCCACAACCGGTCAAACAGGGAGTGCTGCAGATAATGCTGTAGTATAACAATTATGGCTGACAGTATTTCAGATAATTTACACAGGTTAAACGAGAACATAAAATCCTTTGCAGCCAGTACTGCGGAGTATTATAAACTGGACTTGTTCAACAAGGGTATGAAAGGAGCCACAGCAATGGTCAAAGGGCTGTTGATGGGCTTCTTTTTTTTAACGGCCTTCTGGCTTATTTCCCTTGCCCTGGCTATCTGGATCAGCGACGCCCTTGATTCTCCCAGCAGCGGCTTCTTTATCATTGGAGGCTTTTACCTGCTGCTTTTCCTTTTGATCCTCTTTGTCTTCGGAAAGTATATCGACAGGTTCATGCTGGTCAAACTGTCCAGGATGTACTTTGAGAAATCGGGAAACGGGGATGATGAGGACCTGAATGAGGAGGAGAAAAGTAAGGCAAGGCTTCAGCGGGAGCTGGAACTCGAGAGGGAACTGGAATTTGATCGCACACAAAATGCTGCAGAGAGAGATGAGACAGTATAACAATTTCGAAGAGATTGAGCGGGACCTGAAGCTTTTGAAACTCCAGAGCGAGATCGACAAGGAAAGGATCTTCCTGAGCTACAACCATCTCAAGGAGAGCCTGTCTCCGCTGCGGATACTCAAGCGCAGCGCCGGCACCATTTTCAAATCGGCCCTGATCTACAAAGGGGCAAGTAAGGTATTGGGATTTCTTGGCGATAAGCTTTCGTAGAGAACCAAGGCCTTGCGTTTCATGTACTCCATTTAAATTCTCATGCGTCAACCCGATTCGGCAAAACCCAGGTGCGTCAACTCAGATCGGCACGGTCAGAGAGAATTCGAAAAATCCCCTTACATTTATCCCCTGAATCTTAAACCTACCGAACATGACCCATAGAAACTGGTTGATACTTGCGGGTATATTCCTGCTGCCCTTTGCTGCCCAATCCCAACGTATGTGGAAGGGAGCCTATAACCGGCTGGGGCTGAAGGCAGGGGCGAACCACTTCAGCATCGTCACCGATGACCTTCCCAGTGAAGCCAACACCAGCTGGACCGCGGGATTCACCACGCGCTCCTCCTTCTATGACAATGTCCAGTTCATCTACGGGATCAGTTTCTTTGACTTTAAGAATAAGATCATGGGGCGGGAGAAAATTGATTATTCCACTCCCAATGAGATAATCGATTACAATATGATAGGGGTGCAAGCCAATTTCCTTGCGAGCTATAAGCTGCTGGACCACCACCTGAGCGTGGAGGCCGGGCCGGTGATTCAGGTGAATGGGAAGCTGGAGCCGAGGCAGGATAAGGAGCTGTGGTATATTGACGGCTACGACATCCTGGCCACCGATATCAGCAAGGTTTCCACATTCAACTTCAACCTTGCCTTCGGGATATCAGGCGGATTTGAAAAGCTGAAGTTCTGGGCGCAGTATCAGCACGGACTGAACAATTTCCTGAACGGCCTCAACGACGAGGGACTTCATGAAAAGGATTCATCAGTACCGAAATTTGATGGCAGGATCTCGATGGTTACGGCCGGGGTGGTGATGTTTTTGTAAGGCCACGAATACGCGAATATTTTCATAATTGGGCTCTGAAAAAATATAGCCACGAATACACGAATATTTTCCTATCAGGCTCTGAAAAAATATAGCCACGAATACACAAGGATTATTCGTGTATTCGTGGCTATTTTATTTTAATCCGGGGATGTTCTATCCCAGGGTTTCCACTGCTTTTCTCAATCTTTCCAGGCTCTCTTCTTTTCCTAAAGCAGCGGCTATTTCAAAAACGTCGGGGCCCTGCATTGCACCAACCAGGCTTAGCCTGAAGGGCTGCATTACTTTTCCGAAGCCTATGTTCTGTGAAGTGATCCAGGATTTCACTTTTTCCTGAACACTTTCAGCTGAGAAATCATTGATTTCCTCAATCTGTTCCATCACCTGCTGCATCAGATCGGCTGTATCCTCCTTCCAGACCTTTTTAGAGGCCTTCTCGTCGTAGTTTTCGGGAGAGATGAAGAAGTAGTCCCCCAAATCCCAAAAGTCCTTTACAAAGCTCGCACGTTCTTTTAACAGCGAAACCACCTTCTTCAGGTATTCCAGATTGTAGCCCAGGTTCTTCTTTTTCAGAAGGTCCTGCAGCTGCTTTGCCAGTTTCTCATTGCTTTCCTCCTGAAAATAGTGGTGCTGGAACCATTTTGTCTTTTCGGGATCAAACTTCGATCCTCCCTTGGAAACGTGTTCCAGGCTGAAGGCTGCAACCAGTTCCTCGAGAGTGTAGATCTCCTTTTCGACTCCGCCGCCCTCATTCCATCCCAGGAAGGCAAGCATGTTGATGACCGCAGCGGGGGAGTAGCCGTCTTCGCGGTATCCAGCAGAGATCTCGCCGCTGGCGGAGTCCTTCCATTCCAGCGGGAAGACCGGGAAACCAAGTTTATCGCCGTCGCGTTTACTCAATTTTCCTTTGCCCTGCGGTTTCAGGATAAGCGGCAGGTGGGCAAACCTGGGAGCCTTCCAGCCGAAGGCGCGGTAGAGAAGTACGTGCAATGCCATTGAAGGCAGCCACTCCTCTCCCCGGATCACGTGGGTGATCTCCATCAGGTGGTCGTCCACAATATTTGCCAGGTGATAGGTGGGCATCCCGTCGCTTTTGAACAGGACCTTGTCGTCGAGGACCTGGGTGTCTATCTGCATCTCCCCGCGGATCTCATCGCGCAGGTGAAGGGTTTCGGCTTCAGGGATTCTGAATCGGATGACATAAGGCTCGCCGGCATCCAGTTTCTGAAGCACCTCCTCTTCAGAAAGGGCAAGGGAGTTATTCAGTTTTAATCGGTTATGCCAGTTATAGATGAAGGTTTTTCCCTGTGCCTCGTGATCCTGCCGGTGCTGGTCCAGACTTTCAGCAGTGTCGAAAGCGTAGTAGGCATTTCCGGAAGAGATAAGCTCCTCGGCATAGGCTTTGTACAGATGCTTGCGTTCGCTCTGACGGTAGGGGCCGCAGCTGCCTTCCTTTCCGGGGCCTTCGTCATAGGGGATGTTGCACCAGTTCAGGGCTTCAATGATATAATCCTCGGCACCTTCAACATAGCGTGCCTGGTCTGTATCCTCGATTCTCAGCAGAAAATCCCCGCCGTGTTTTTTGGCGAAGAGATAGTTGAA
This sequence comes from uncultured Salinimicrobium sp., assembly GCA_965653085.1. Classification (GTDB taxonomy): domain Bacteria; phylum Bacteroidota; class Bacteroidia; order Flavobacteriales; family Flavobacteriaceae; genus Salinimicrobium. The sequence continues at coordinate 4 of CBFGYW010000205.1, read as the reverse complement.
AAGG
>CBFGYW010000204.1:0-4037 GCA_965653085.1 uncultured Salinimicrobium sp. | reverse complement strand
TCTCCACGTGCTGCTGATAAAATTGATTGTGCGGTAGAACAATCCATGCATCTCCGGGATTTCCAGATGTGGGTAATTGGGTTGAACAATGGGGGTTTAAATGGGGTACGTGAGACGCAAAGCATTGCGTCTCTACGGCCCTTCCAGGGCAACACTGATCAATGTAAGGGCAGGCCCTAAAAAATGAGCAAAAAAAAACCACTACAACTTTGGTCGCTAGTGGTTTTTGAAGCTCAGGATAGATTTCATTTTCAGTCTCCCCGGAAAAAATATCAATACCCTACGTCGCGATATAATCCGAAAGAAACTTCATTTTTCTCTTCCTAACTTGTGACAAACTTAAGGCTAAACATCACGCCTCGAAATCCCGTTTAGTAAACGTCCGCATTTCATTAGCGAACGTCACACCTCCAGCCTCAGGATCACTGTAGCCCCCTTGTTTTCTTCGGAAATTATTTCCGCCGCCCGCTCGTATCCCAGCAGACTTAACCGCTCCTTTACCAGCGTAACCCCTTTGGATTCGTGCAGTTTGTTGGGAGAAGAATTGGAAATTCCTACCCCGTTGTCCTCCACCCTGCATTGCAGCACATTTTCTGAAACAAGCTCAAAGGAAATCTTCAAAACCGGCTCCTTGATACTCGGCGGAAAGGCATGTACAAAGACATTCTCAACAAATGTCTGCAGTAGCATCGCCGGAATCTTGATCTCATAGGTATCAATCTCAGGATCGATCTCGAAAATCACCTTTATCCTGTTATTGAACCTGGTATTTTCCACCCGGGTGTATAACTGCAGGTACTCGATCTCCTCTTCCAGCAGGATGCTGGGCTTGGTGCAGTGATCCAGGTTCAGCCGGATCAGCCTGGCAAAATCCCCCAGGAACCTGGTGGCATTGTCAATGTCGCTGTCCAGGATGTAATACTGAATGGAGCTCATGGCATTGAAAATGAAATGCGGATTCATCTGCGCCAGCAGCGCCTCCATCTTGGTTTCCTCCAGTCGCCGCTGGATCTGCCCTTTCTGTTCCTCGAATTTCCGGTTCTGGTTGATCTGAAATCTATAGATGCCGTAAACCCCGGCAAACCCAATGGTCACCACCAGTAAGGCAAACCACCAGCTTTTCCAGAAGGGCGGCAGTACCGCCAGGCGAAGCAGGGGCTGCGTATAATTCAGGCCCGTACTCTGGTCTGTCACCTTTACCTCGATCTGGTAATTCTCTGCCGGAAGGAATGGCAGGAAGATCTCCGGTTTTGCTGAAGGCAGGCTCCAGAGATCACCCGGGTTCAGGCGGTATTGATAGCTTAACTTATTCGGAAAAGGATGTGCATTCGTGCCGAATTTCAGCAAAACCGTGTTCTCATTATGCGCCAGTTCCAATTTCTTCTCGCCCGACTGGGGTTCCAGCGCGATGGAACTGTTATTGATGAAAATTTCCTCGAGCTTCAGCTGACTGACCAAAGGCTCCGGCTCCGTAAGCGCATCCAGATTCACCAGGTAATACCCGTTCCTGCTCCCAATATACAGGCTGCTGTCTTTCACCGCCGCACTCAGCAACGGCTGTTCCAGGCCCTGTTCCTTATCCAGGAAGATGCTGCGGCCGTCCTTATAAACCGTCAGTCCCTTTTCTGTTCCAACGAGCAGGTTCCCCTGATATTTCTTCAGAAATGCAATGGAATTCCCGCGAATCCTTGCCCTGGGAATCTTTTCCTTAATTCTGAAGGAGGAGTCGTCATTCACCACGAAAACATCCCCGAACTCATTCGAGATCGCCAGATCCTGCCCTAAAGCTGTGATATGCCTTAATCTCTGTTCCTCCCAGATTCCTTCTTCTGAATATGACCTGAACCCATTGTTTTCCCATACGTAAAGTCCGGAAAAAACCGACAGAAAATAGGTTTTATCCCCCTTTTGCAGGCTTCCTACAACCATCGTGGGCGTCTGCGGCTCCTCCTGATCAAAATGCCTGTATTTCAGGGAATCCAGGTCACTATACACCCGAACCCCGCCGTAGGGATTGGTTTCGATAAGCTTCCCCGCCGAAGTGAAATTGATCTCCTCCGAATGCAGCGGCAGATACCGCTCCAGCTCCCCCGTGGCCGTGAGGGCAAAAATGCCGATGTTGGTGTTGACCCAATAGCTGTTCCCGAAACCCTTGATGTCATAAAACCTGATGTCTTCCGCCCTGGTAGTATAGTCCAGCTCGTAGAAATCATCCTCGTGTTTAGGCAAAGGCACTTTGGTGTTGCGGACATAGTTTTCCTGCCATTCCTTAAGCTGCGAAAGGCTGATGGCCCTGTTCTTTTCCGAAATTTTTATCAGGATGCCATTGTTCAGCAGGGCAGCATATGTGCCGCCCGCTTTTGCAAAGCCGATAACCCTGCTGCCCGGGATTTCGCGGAATTTTATCTTCGGCTTAAGGGCGATCGCAAACAGCCCCGCATCCTTGGTCCCGATATAGAGTTTTTCAAAGTCGGGGTCGTAAGCCAGTGAAATCACCTCCCGGCTGGGAATACCGAATTCAGAAGCCCTCGAAACCATCTGCCCATCCACCAGCTCATAGATGCCGCCGTCACTGTCGTAGATACCCCAGGCTGCCACGAAGATCCGCTCCGCGCTGGTTACAACATAGTCCCAGATGATGGAAGTTCCCTGCTTTTCTGCTGCCGAAAGGTCTGCCTCCTGCTTCACGTATTCCGAAAGGGCGTGGCGCGTATAAAACCCCTTGTTGCTGCTGTAAATGCTGTCATTTTCCACCTGGACCGAATAGATGTACTCGTGGTCATTGATCTTCAGCAAGCCTGTCTTCCCGGCATTTCCATCAATCCTGAAAATGCCTGAATTATAGGTGACAACATAGATCTGATCCCCGTATTCAAAAAAATCCTGAACCCGAAAAAGTTCTTCCCCCGAAGGAATTTCCGGGGTAACCACCTCAAAATTCTCAATATCCACGACCGAAACCCCATCGCTGGTCCCCACATACATCCGGTTTCCGCGGGAATACAGCTTCGTGATCTCGTTGTGCACCAGCCCGTCTTCTGCTGAAATGACCTTGAACCTGAACCCGTCATAGATGCTCAGGCCCCCACCGTAGCTGCCAAACCACAGGTTCCTGTTCCTGTCTTCCGCAATCGCCCAGCAGCTGTTCAACGCCAGCCCATCCTCTTCAAAAAAGTACTTGAAAATGTCATTTTCCTTTTTCACCACCCCGTTTTCAGTACCTATCCACAGGATATTATTGCTGTCAACCAGCAGCGACCTCACCGCATTGTTGGGCAGTTCCCCCGCTGCAGTATAATGCCTGCCGGCAATATTCTGAGCTGCTGCACAATTGAACCAGAAAAAGAGGAGGAGGAAAAGTTTATTGATTCTATAGGATGGCATGAATGAATTCTTCTTCTTTTCGAAAGGAAACCGGAAGTTTCTCTCCATTGGTTAATTCGATTTCCTTCGTGGCCTTGTTGTACCTCACCACGTAATTCAGGTTGACAACATAGCTCTTATGAATCCTTTTAAAGGAATTCGCAGGCAGCACCTCTTCCACAAACTTCAGGGTCTTGGTCGCTATCTTGGTGATCCCGTCTATTTTTTTGATGCAGCAGTAATTGCTTTCCGCCCTGCAATACAGTATTTGATTCGAATGTATAAGCTCAAAGCCCTCCACGGTCTGGAAAGCGATCTTGCTTACGTTCTGGTCGTTGACGTTGAGGTTCTCCAGCAGTAAGGACAGCTTCTTCTGCGCAATACTCTCCTTGCTCTTGTTCTCGAACTTCTTCACAGCATCGGCCAATTCCAGCGGATTTATCGGTTTCAGCAGATAATCCAGCGCGCTGCGTTTAATGGCTTTAATGGCAAACTGATTATAGGCAGTGGTAAAAATGACCTCAAACCTTGTAACCTCAAAATACTTGAACAGCTCAAACCCATTCTTCTGAGGCATCTGGATGTCCAGGAAAACAAGCTCCGGTTCTTATTTTCTGATGGCCTCCACTCCCGAATCCACCGAATCGCATTTTTCCACTATATTAAATTTATTG
>CBFGYW010000203.1:0-4047 GCA_965653085.1 uncultured Salinimicrobium sp. | reverse complement strand
GATACAGAAAAGCAGCTGACTCTAACGGATCTGGGGAGCAACTTCAAAAAATACTTTTTAAAGCAAAAAGATATTATGAAGGATAAAGCCTATGAATTAAAAGTATTTGATTCCCAAACAGCCGGGAAGGTGCTGGTGGGACTGGAAGAGATTGGAATATCAAATGTCGACCTGACCAGGACCGAATATTCAAAAATAGAAGAATTAAAACTTGACCTGAGGTCCAAAGCCGTAATTAAAGCTAAAAAACAGGCCGATTATTTAGTTCAACCCCTTAACCAGAAAGCAACACGCGCACTTCATATTACTGAAGAATATTATGATAACTACATTACTTTTAATGGAGAATTGGAAGAGGTTGTGGTATCTGGATATTCCGACAGAAATACGCAGGATTATGAACCGCCTTCCATTGAATTTAAACCAATAAAGGTTGCGAGTGAAGTAAGAATTATATTCGCAATTGAATAGAAAACGCCTCAAAAGAAGTAACTGATGCTAATGACATAACAATAAAATTAAAACCAGATTTACAATGAAAAATACTGGTGTATTAGCTGTAATCTTTTTCAAACGGCGTTTATTTTTATCGTTAGGCAGCATTTGTAGAAATCAATTCGGATACTTATCTTTAACGTTAGTAACGTAAATCGGGTATAATGATTATTTCGTTCGGCTCTAAAGAAACTGAACAAATTTGGAACGGAATCAGAGTCAAAAAAATGCCGATTGAAGTTCAAAATGTTGGACGTCGAAAATTGAGGATGCTGAATAATTCCCAGGACATTGTCGATTTACGAATTCCCCCTTCTAATCGACTTGAAAGACTGTCTGGGAAATTAAGCGAATTCTATAGTATTCGGATAAATAAGCAATGGAGGATGATCTTCATTTGGACCAAAGGAAACGCGAGCGAGGTGGAGATTATTGATTATCATTAAAAATAACGAAATGGAGAAGTTAGCAAATGTACATCCCGGAGAAATTTTAAATTGCGAATTTCTTGAACCTTTAGAAATCACAGCATATAGACTGTCAAAGGATTTAAAGATTCCACAAACAAGGATTTCAGAAATTATCAAAGGGAACCGTAGAATAACAGCGGACACAGCCTTACGTTTGAGTAAATATTTTGGTAATTCCGCCAAATTCTGGCTTGGACTCCAGAATGACTATGATATTGAGCAGGAACGGGAATCGAAGAAATCGGAATTGAACGAAATCCGACAATATGAAAGTGATCACGTTGCCTAGCAGGATTATCTGTTGCACAAGTGTTTTATGGAGCCCATAGGTGCAGCTTCTCTGGAGCTAGAGAAGGAAGGAGGACATTTTCTACGAAGATTTAGACAGAAAATTCACTGAACTGGAATTGCTAACGGTAATTAGCGGCGGATAAAGTCGAGACACAGAACAAACGTCAAAAATAACGCTACGGCAGGTCTGAATATTCTATAATTTCTGAATATTAAATATTAGACATACACAGATGCGCAAATTATCCCTTTTCATTGCCACAAGTCTGGACGGCTACATTGCCCAGTCTGGAGATGACCTCTCCTTCCTCAAAATAGTAGAAAAAGAGGGTGAAGATTATGGGTATAACCAATTTATTTCCACCATTGACACTATTATTGTGGGGAGGAAAACATTTGATTATGTTCTAAAAGAAATAGGTCCTTCCCATTATGACAATGGCGAAAGGGAGGTATATGTCATAACCAGAACCGAAAGACAAAGCCTGTGCAACGTAAAGTTTCATACCGGAAATCTTACTGACCTGGTGCGTAAGCTAAAGAGCGAAGAGGGAAAGGATATTTACTGCGACGGGGGAGCGGAAGTAATAAATGAACTTTTGAAGCATGACCTGATCGATGAATGTATTATTTCAATCATACCCATGATGTTAGGGAATGGAACGCGATTATTTAAAGACGGAAGACCCGAACAACGGCTTGAATTGATGAAGGCAGAAACCTACGATTCAGGATTGGTGCAGATGCGGTACAGACGGAAAAAGAAGGAATAAAATTATTGGGGGGGTGAGGTGTATAATTTATGGGAGCTAAGAAATAATAGACGGACTGGAGGAAATTCTGAAGCAGGAAACTTCTTCAGATCGTGATAGTATAGCCTATTCAACAAGGACCTCAATGAGGCCATTGAGGATTCCCAAAGGTTCTTATTAGAGAAAAGTCATTAAATTAGGCGCTTAGACAATCATTCCCTAAACATGAAATCAAACGTCCTATTCCTAAGCTTCCTATTCCTAAGCTTCTCCGCCTTCAGCGCTAAAGTCGACACCGTAAGCACCTACAGCCCCTCCATGCAGAAGGACATCAGGGCGGTGGTGATCACGCCGAAGGCTTATAATGAGAAAGAGCAGTTCCCGGTGGTTTACCTGCTTCACGGGTATTCGGGGAATTATAGGAACTGGATAGATAACGTACCCGAACTGCAGGAGTATGCAGACCGGTTTGGCCTTATGATCGTGTGTCCTGATGGGAATTTTGGTAGCTGGTACCTTGACAGTCCGAAGCTGGAGGAATCGAAATACGAGACCTATGTGGCTACGGAGCTGGTCAGCTGGATCGATGAACGCTACAGTACTGTGAAGAGCAGGAATGGGCGGGCCATAACGGGGCTGAGCATGGGAGGGCACGGGGCTTTCTATCTGGCGTTTAAGCACCAGGAGGTGTTCGGGATGGCAGGCAGCATGAGTGGGGGAGTGGACCTGCGGCCGTTTCCTAAAAAATGGGAGCTGGAGAAACTGCTGGGCAGTTATGCGGAAAATCCCGAGAACTGGGAGAACCATAGCGTGATCAATCTTATACATAAACTTACGCCGGGATCGCTGGACATCATCTTCTCCTGCGGGACGGATGATTTCTTTTACGAGGCTAATGTGAGGCTGCACGAGAAGTTGCTGTACCGGAATATTCCGCATACCTTTATTTCGGCACCTGGGGGGCATACCCTTGAATTCTGGGCAGATACGGTGAAGTATCACCTGCAGTTCTTCAGTGATAAATTTGAGGAGAAGAAGGAGGCTAAAAATTAGTACTCACGGGTTCCCGCAGATTACGCAGATCTCGCAGATTTTTCGCTGAGGAGAAAGGGTTCCCGCAGATTGCGCAGATCTCGCAGATTTTTCGCAGAGGTTCTTTCGGTATTCACGAAAATACTTAGCCAGTTTTTTGAATTTCAGTTGTAATAAAAGTACATTATAGTTTACTTTTATTACCTCCCCGGAATTAAAATATAGGATTATGAGCACAAGGAAGAAGATCATTATGCGGGTTGAAAAAACTGAAACGGGATTTTCAGCATTTTCAGTTAAATATCCCATTTTTACGACGGCACAGTCAATTCCTGAATTAATTAATAACGCCTATGAGGCGAGTCAGTTTTACTTCGAGGAGGAGGAGATAAGATTAGAGCCGAACGATATAAAATTTGAGATCGATTTCCAGCAGTTTTTCAAATATTACAAGGTGATCAACGCGAAATTCCTCGCCGAGAAAATCGGAATTAACCCTTCTCTGCTTTCCCAATATGTCTCCGGGACAAAGAAACCTTCTGCGAAACAGACTCAGAAGATCTTAAATGGAATCCACCAGATCGGCCAGGAACTCTCTGGTATTAACTTATTACAAACGGCCTGATCCGGAGGACCGGAAATCATTGGCATCTTTACAGCGAAGAGGGGGCAGCATTCATTTGCTCATGTCCGCGGTTGTCAAAGACCTTGATAATTTCTGGGTTTTTTGTGCCAACGGAACTTTTCCCGGAGATTGCGCGGAAGGGGGTTCCCGCAGATTACGCAGATCTCGCAGATTTTTCGCAGAGGGGAAAGGTTCCCGCAGATTACGCAGATCTCGCAGATTTTTCGCAGAAAAACTAAATCCGACCGAGAGTGAATCCTGCTCCAAGTGCGCCCAATAGCCGAAGCGCCCATATTACCCAACCTTCTCCTTTTTCATTGTCCCTCTCCGCCTGCAGCTGTACCTTCAGCAGCCTCTGATTCTTTTCCAGCAGCTCCATCTG
>CBFGYW010000202.1:0-4051 GCA_965653085.1 uncultured Salinimicrobium sp. | reverse complement strand
GGTAGGAGTAGGTGAAATCATGATAAAAATTGAAGGCCTTGTTAAATCATTTGATTTTAATATAACTTTCTGATTCCTTTAAGAATAGGATTAAATTTGCAGTAAAGATGAACTTTTTTGCAACGCAGCTAAATGCGCTTCGTCTTTAGAAGTAGAACAGCAACCAAAAAAACCTAAGGATTTTGTTACAGCATCAGTTAATAGAAGATTGCAGGCAGAACAACCGCAAGGCCCAGCTCGAGCTATACAATAAGTATTGCGATGGGATGTACTGTGTGGCGTTCAGGTTCCTTCGGGATTCTTACGAAGCCGAAGAGGCCATGCAGGAAGGCTTTATTAGAGCCTTCACCAAACTGCACCAGTTTGACGGAGAGGTCACTTTCGGGGCCTGGCTCAAGAGGATCGTCATCAACAAGTGTATAGATACTCTTAAAGCCCGAAAACTGGAGCTGACGGCACTTAATGAAAATATTATGATGACCGTGGAAGAGGAAAATGACTGGCAGGTAGACGATGGACTTGGAATAGAGGATATAAAGAAAGCCATTAACGAACTGCCGGAAAAATATAAATACTCCCTGATGCTCTACCTGCTCGAGGGATATGATCATCAGGAAATTGCAGAGATCCTGGGGATCTCAGAAGTGGCCTCCCGGACACTTGTACACCGGGGAAAAAAGAAATTACAGGAACAGTTAAAATCAAAACGTCATGGCACAGGATATTAGAGAATTGCTGAAACAGGACCAGGATACGCTGGCAATGGAAAAGTTGCCCGCAGGTCACCAGAAACGCTTTGAAGCACGGCTGGAGCAGGCGCTCCCACAGCAGAAGAAATCATCGCGTTACCTATGGCTGCAGATTGCTGCTGTTCTTATAGTAGCTCTAACAGCCGGCTTTTTCTTCCTCTATCAGGCACCTGTGGCAGATACCAATCCCATAGTTGATACTCCTTCAGAAGAAGAGTCCAAAGAGCCTTCAGAAATAACAACTCAGGAGGAACAGGTCACTCTGGCCGATATCTCTCCTGAATTCAAGAAGGTGGAAAACTACTATATGGCAAACCTGAACATGGGACTGGCGAAACTGGAGATCACCGAAGAGAATAAAGCCCTGGTTGATGCCTTTATGGCTCAGCTGGCAGAACTGGATAAGGAATACGGCCGCCTTAATGGGGAGATCGCGAAAAATGGCCTGAACTCAGAAACAATTGAAGCCCTTATAAACAATCTGCAACTGCGTTTGGATCTGCTGTTCAAACTCAAGCAAAAATTAGATGAACTTAAAACAGAGAAAAATGAAAAATTTGAGAAAATACAGGCTTAGCCACCTCCTGGCAGTCCTGATCCTGACTTCGGGAAGCATAATCGCCCAGACTCAGCAGAAGGTAAAGAAGAGTTATCCCTTAAGCGCCAATGCAACCATAAATGTGGATGCGCAGCATACCAAGTTGGTATTCGAGACCTGGAATAAGAACGAAATGGAGATCGAGGCTTTTATTGATACCAAAGGCCTTTCAAAAGAGGAAATAACAGAAGCTCTGGCTCATTGGCAGCTGAGCGTAAAAGGTGACAGGAATAACATGAGCATCAGTTCTACTGGTGGAGGTTTCAGAGGAATTCCGATGGTCCCTCACATAGATTCCATTCCTATGATAACTTCTGAATTCATAGCTCCTATCATGGAAAATCTGGTAGGGCCCATGATGCAGAGTTTTTCACAACATCCACCGCTTCCCCCAAAATTTATGGAAAACGTGGGTAATCTTAAATTCGATCACGAGGCCTACAAGAAAGATGGAGAGAAATATCTGAAGAAGTGGGAAAAGGAGATGGAATCCAAGTTTGGCCCTGAATTCGAGGCTTCAATGGAAACCTGGGCCAGGAACTTTGAAAAGGACGCCGAAAAATGGAGTGCCAAAATGGAGGTAGACATGGAAGCCTGGGGCGAAAAATTTGGCAAGGATATGGAGAAATGGGGAGAGCAGTTTGGCAAAGATATGGAGGCCTGGGGCGAAAAATTTGGTGCCGAGATGGAAGAATGGGGAAAGCAGTTTGAAGAAGGCGAGGGTGCTAAAGGGCATAAGAAGAAGATTACAGTTATTTCCAATGGGGATACCAGAACCAAAACCCTGATCGTACGGATGCCCAAAGACGCAAAACTTAAACTGGACGTGCGCTTTGGGGAGGTAAACTTAGCTGAAAGAGCAGTTGACCTGAACGCCCAGATCTCTCACAGCAAATTGTCTGCCAGTACTATTGCAGGCCAGAAGACAAAGGTGGATGTGTCATATTCTCCTGTAAAGATCAAGGCTTGGGATTATGGAGTGCTTAATACCAGTTATGTTCCCAACGCCAGTATAGAGAAGGTGAAGAGCCTGAAGCTGGCTTCGGCATCCAGTGATGTGAAAATAGGAGAGATCACCGAGACCGCAGTGATTTCGGGGACCTTTGGAAATCTGGATATCCTGAAACTGGATCCCGGCTTCAAGAGTCTGAACATCAGTCTGGAGAATAGCGATTTGGAGCTCAACATTCCGGAAACAGCATTAAATTTCAACTATACCGGTTCCCAGAGCAGTATTAAATACCCTGCCAGCATTAAAGCGAAACCAGTAAAAAGTTATGACAGCGAACTGATAAATGGTTACCAGAAATCTTCAGAAAAAGGAGGAATTGTGATCATAAAAGCCAGGTTCAGCGACGTTGCGATAGAATAAAAATAGCCCTTATTATTTGTTTTGAAAGAAGGACGCCCGATTGGGCGTTTTTTCTTTTTTTAGACCTTTGAATTGTTCCCCAAAAAAGAAATCCCGAAGCGCCAGCTCCGGGATTTCATATCTCATTTCCAAATCTGGAACTTTATTACTCATCCACAAGCACCCAGTCTCCCTTATCCAGTAATGGAATAGCCTGCTTGTATTTCATGCTCTTGTTCTCGCCACTCATCACATTCTTGATGGTAACCTTGTCATTCCTGTTGATCTTCGGCTGATCCCTTACGATGGTTTCAGTAACTGCAGGTCTTCGCTGTTGTGTCTGTCCTGCGGCCCTGTTTTGGGCAGCTCTTTCATCCATATTTGGGATCTCCTCCTTGGTGGTTTCAACCTTCTCCTTTCGCTGGGGCTGTCTTGCCTCGTGAATGGTGTTGGGATTACGCGCCGGAAGGTCTCCTTTAAACAGGAAGGAAATAACATCCTTATTCACCTGTTCCAGCATGGACTTGAACAATTCGAAGGCTTCGAATTTATAGATCAGCAGTGGATCTTTCTGTTCGTGCACCGCAAGCTGAACACTCTGTTTCAGCTCATCCATCTTGCGAAGGTGGGTCTTCCAGGCGTCATCAATGATGGCAAGGGTGATGTTCTTTTCGAAATCATGCACCAGTTGCTTACCTTCTGTATCGTAGGCTTTCTGAAGATTGGTTACCACCTGAAGGGTCTTTACTCCATCGGTAAATGGAACGGAGATCCTTTCGAAGTTGTTTCCTTTGTCTTCAAACACCTGCTTGATCACCGGGAAGGCATCTTCGGCGTTGCGCTTCATCTTGTCCTGATAGTGTTGGTAAGCGGCTTTGTAAACCACTCCAGCAATCTTCAGGGGCTCCATCTTCCTGAATTCCTCTTCGGTGATTGGGGAACTCATGGAGAAGTAGCGGATCAGTTCAAATTCGAAGTTCTTGTAATCATCTGCCAGTTTATTTCTCTCTGCAATAACCTCTGCAGTATCGTAGATCATGTTGGCAATATCGACTCTTAATCGGTCTCCGAACAGGGCGTGGTAACGTCGTTTGTAAACCACCTCCCTTTGTGCATTCATCACGTCATCGTATTCCAGAAGACGCTTACGAACACCAAAGTTGTTTTCTTCCACCTTCTTCTGGGCGCGCTCTATTGATTTTGATATCATCGAGTGCTGGATAACCTCACCTTCTTCCAGACCCATCCGGTCCATGAGTTTGGCTATTTTTTCAGAACCGAAGAGACGCATCAGGTTGTCTTCCAGGGAAACATAGAACTGTGAGCTTCCCGGATCTCCCTGACGTCCACTAC
>CBFGYW010000201.1:0-4076 GCA_965653085.1 uncultured Salinimicrobium sp. | reverse complement strand
AGGATGAGTACCTTTTTATTTGTTCGCTGAATATATTCCCTGACGATCTGAGAAAAGATAACCGTCTTCCCTCCGCCTGTTGGTAGCTGGTAGAGGAGGTTGTAGTGCTCGGGATAAGCCTCCAAAACCTTGAATATTTTCTCTATGTCCTGCTGCTGATAGTCGTAAAGCTCCTTATCAACTGTTTTTTCCTGAATTCCGAATGTATCTTCAATCATGTATCTGGCCCTAAGCAATTTTGCAAAAATAGCTGATTTAAAGGGTTCAATGAAATTTTTATACCAGAAATAAAAAAATAGAGGGAGGTAGCAGCGGTCTCTTCAACATCCAATAAGGCTTGCCGACGCCTGATTCCTATGGTGCTCCTACATTGATGAGGGAAAAAAAAGTCTTACGTTAATCTAAAGATTGACGCCCGGGTGGGGCTGAGATCTGAAGATCTCACCCAGCGACTTAGGGTTTTCCCTTTAGGCATTTTCAGCCAAAGATATTGGAGGATAGATACCTGTCTCCCCTGTCGCAGACAACGCTCACTACCACTCCTTCTTCGAGTTCCTCACAGAGGCGAAGGGCCGAGGCGGCGGCTCCCCCACTGCTCAGGCCTGCAAAAACACCTTCTTCCTCGGCCAATCGCAGGGTCATGGCTTTTGCTTCGGCTTCGCTCACCTCCATGATACGATCAACCTTCTTAGGGTTGAATATCTTCGGCAGGTATTCTTTGGGCCATTTCCTGATTCCGGGAATTTTCGATTCATCGGTTGGCTGCACCCCCACGATCTGGATATCAGCATTTTGTTCCTTCAAAAAAGTCGAAACGCCCATAATGGTGCCAGTGGTTCCCATGGAAGACACGAAATGAGTGATCCTCTGGTGGGTGTCCTGCCAGATCTCGGGACCTGTAGATATATAGTGAGCCTTCCAGTTGTCCTCGTTTGCAAACTGATTGATCATAAAATACCCTTCATCCCTCATTTTGGCTTCAGCATAATCGCGGGCACCTTCAATGCCAATATCTGAACCGGTAAGGGTGACCTTCGCCCCGTACGCCCGCATTGTCTGTACGCGTTCAATGGTGGAATTCTCTGGCATCACCAGTTCTATATCCAGATCAAAAAGCCCCGCTATGAGGGCAAGGGCTATGCCCGTGTTCCCGCTGGTAGCTTCAATTAGTCGGGTATCCCTGGTTATTTCTCCGCGTTCTAGCGCACTTTTAATCATATTATATGCCGGACGGTCCTTCACACTTCCACCGGGATTCTGGCCTTCGAGCTTGAAATATAGTTCCACCTTCGGATTCTTTACAAGGTGCTGTGCCCTAACGAGGGGAGTGTTGCCAATAAGTTCTAATATGGATTGCTTCATTTCCGGGATTTTTTAATGCTGATGCTGGGTGCGTGTGTTACAATGGAATTTTCGGGAACCGAAGAGGTCAGCCAGGCATTTCCACCAATAATACTGTTCGCTCCTACTATGGTGTCTCCGCCAAGAATAGTGGCGTTGGCATAAATTGTTACGTTATCCTCTATGGTGGGATGGCGTTTTTTGTTCCGAAGGCCCCGTTCGACATATAGAGCCCCCAGGGTCACTCCCTGGTAGAGCTTCACCCGGTCCTTAATCACGGCAGTTTCCCCAATCACCACTCCTGTGGCGTGATCGATGAAAAAGGAGTTCCCGATCCTGGCTCCGGGGTTAATATCGGTACCGGTAAGCCGGTGCGCGCACTCCGTCATAAGGCGTGGGACCAGAGGCAGACCAAAATTGTAAAGTTCGTGGCTAAGCCGATAAATTGCAATTGCAAAAAAACCGGGGTAGGAAAGATAGACTTCCTCCACGGAATTGGCTGCGGGATCATTTTCAGCTATTGCCCTCGCATCCAGATTCAGCTTTTCCAGAATACCCGGTAATTTCTCCAGGTAGAGCTGCCACATCTTATCGCAGGTTTTCTCTGGCTCCCAGCAAACCAATTCCACAAGCTGTTTAAAATCTTCGGAAAGCTTTTGGAGATTTTCCTCCACAGGGGTATCGGCATCGAATAGGATTAGAAAAAGATCCTTGGTAAAAGTTTCCGTCTGGTCTTTAATGCGAAACCTGAGATAGGGAAGATCCTTCTGTTTCTCAATTTCCGAAATAATATCTTTCAGCAGCATAAATACTTGTGGATAAGGTTATTCGAAATCTTTCCTAAAGTTAGGTATTTCGAATGCGCAGTGCCTGAAAATCAGAGGAAATAACCAGAGACTAACATATTTTTAACTCTAAAATAGGAGTTAAAATCAGTGAGCTTATAGACATCCTCTTCGTTTTTGTCCTAAATTTATTGATCTAATAACCTTAAAACTAAATTATTATGGCAAATCAAGGTAGTTCTAACCAAGGAAGAGGGCAAAAGTCAGATCAGAAGAAATCAGGAACCACCAGATCAGGTTCAAACAAAGATCAACAGTCTAAACGGTAGTTTGGATGATACTTACCGGAATAATTTAGCAGGCCACCTCAAAAGGGTGGCTTTTTATATTTTTCCCTTTAACCTTTAATTATGACCCCTGCCTTGGAAACAAAGCCCTGCGATTCGTAAATTTAAGATCAGGAATTTAAGACAAATCATATAAAATAGAAAACATGAAGATATTAATGGTCCTTACCTCGCACGGGGAATTGGGTGAAACCGGAGAAAAAACCGGTTTCTGGATAGAGGAGTTTGCAGCTCCTTATTACGTATTTGCCGATGCGGGCTGCGAAATAACCCTTGCCTCTCCAAAAGGAGATCAGCCACCCATAGATCCCAAAAGCGCTACTGAAGACTCGCAGACAGAAGCCACACGGCGTTTCAACGAAGACGAGCAGCTTAAAAATAAACTGAAACACACCAAAAAGCTGGAATACGTGAAGGCGGAGGAATTTGATGCTGTATTTTATCCCGGGGGGCACGGCCCGCTTTGGGATCTGGCAAATGACCTGAATTCCATTGCCCTGATAGAGGAATTCTATGCCAGCAAGAAACCTATGGCTTTTGTATGCCACGCCCCCGGTGTCCTTAAAAATGCAATGGATCACGAGAGGCCAATAGTGCGGGGCAAGAACGTCACCGGTTTCGCCAACACCGAGGAAGAAGCAGTGGGCTTAACCGAGGTGGTTCCTTTCCTCGTGCAGGATATCCTGAACCAGCTGGGGGCAAACTATAGCAAGGGCGAAGACTGGAGCTCCTATGTAATGGCAGACCATCACCTCATTACCGGGCAGAACCCTGCCTCTTCAGAAAAAGCTGCTGAAATGTTATTGCAAAAGCTGCAGGAAAAAGAATAAAATAATGAAAGCCTCCGAAGAAGATTTTCTGCGGAGGCTTAATCAATATTCATATATAAATATGGGATCCTTCCAGAACAGCAGATCCTCATTAATTATTTTCCGGGTGGCATCGTAGGCCTGATCTCTATCTTGCTGGGTAAGGCTCTTGAATTCATCTGCAGCAGGTCCACCACCAACTCACCAATATCTTCCTTCTGAATCTTCCAGGCATCCTCCTCGGAGGGGTTATGGTCGTTGAAATGTGTTGCCACAGATCCGGGCATTATGGTTGTGACCTTAATTCCGTAATTCCGAAGATCCAGCATCACGGCCTGGGTAAATCCGGTGACACCAAATTTGCTGGCATTGTAGGCAGAGCCGTTGGCAAAAAAATTCGTGCCTGCAAGACTGGAAATTGTAAAAATGTACCCCTGACTCTTCTTAAGGGCAGCAATGGACGACTTGATGCTGTAGAACACTCCGGTAAGGTTGGTATCTATTGTCTGCTGCCACTGTTCCAGGGTCAGGTCTTCAATAGAGGCAAAATGCCCTATCCCTGCATTGGCCACCAGTATATCCAGACGGCCCCACTTCTCTAGGATCTTTGCGATCGCCTTCTCTTGGCTCTTGTAATCCCGCACATCTGTTTCCATTCCAAGAACTTGATTTTTACTTCCAAGATTTTCAGCAACTCTCTGGGCCTCTTCCCCGTGGCGGCTTGTAATTGCAACTTTCACTCCCTGTTTCACCAAGGCCTCTCCCAGCTGGAGGCCAGCTTCGCGTCGATTGGC
>CBFGYW010000200.1:0-4111 GCA_965653085.1 uncultured Salinimicrobium sp. | reverse complement strand
AATTATCAGTTGAACCATCATCCAAGTCGGCAGCAGTAATGCTGGCGGCACCATTCTCATTCAGGAAAACCTCAATATCTCTGGCCCTCGCCTCGGGGGAAGTTTCGTCTGTTACTGTGATCGTAATGGTGCAGCTTCCGGAACTGCTTCCGGAGTAGGTAAGTGTTACTGTCTGTTGTCCGATATCATCGCAGGTGAAAACTTCCTTATCGACCGAAACCGAAGCATCGGGCCCCAATGAACCTTGATACAGCTGATCCACATCAAGAACGGCCTCTCCTTCGGCATCCAGCGAAAGACTTAAAGATTCAATACAGCTGAAGCCTGGCGGCTCCTCGGGATTATAAGGTTCTACGGTAACCTGAGTAAGACAGAAAGTACTGTTGCCTGCATCATCCGTAACGATAAGATTGACAATGACAGGACTGTTCTGAATGTCGGCTGCTGTAAAGGTACTCTGGGAGAGGCTCAGGCTGACATTGCCGCAGCTGTCGAAAGAGCCATTATCCAGATCTTCAGGCGAGATGCTGACCGAGCCATCCTGGTCCAGCTGTACTGTAATGCCAGAAACGCATCTCGCCACAGGGGGGGTGGCATCTATTAGTTCAATGGTAAAGTTGCACTCCCCTACCAGCAATTCTGCCTCCTCGGATCCGTCGTAGACCCTGATCTGGACCTGTAGATAGTTGTCTATTTGTTCAGCCCGGGTGGTGATATATGCTGAATTTTCAAAATTCTGAAAATCAGAAACCAGGTCCTTCAGTTCTGGCAGGTCATAGTCACAGCTTTCATCCAGAGTGAGCTCCGGAATTTCATTTCCGGTAGGGCAGTTAAAACTCGGCTCCCCCTCCTGCAGCAGGACCACCTCGAATTCGCAGGTGTTCTCGTTTCCGGCAACATCAGTTGCAGAAAGAAGAACCATACCGCCCTCCGTTAGTTCTGTTCCGGGCGATGGGCTTTGGTTGAAATTGAAAATACCCCCACAATTGTCAGTCAAACCTGTGCGGAAATCGGGTAAGATATAATTCCCTTCGGAATCTGGTGATATATTGACCGGATTGGAAGGGCAGTCAAATTGCGGTGGAATATTATCTATTAACTGGATCTCAAATTCACAGGTTCCTGCGGAAGGTCCTCCGCTTCCGTCAAAAACTTCAATTTGCACCTGCAGGACCATCCCTAAACGTTCAACTTCCTGTACAAGGACGGGATCATTTTTAAAGTTTTCAAAGCCAGAAATATAAGTCCTGTAATCCGCCTCAGGAATATCACAATTTTCGTCGACTTCCAGTCCGGGTAATTCAGCTTCCTCAGGACATACAAAACTCGGAGCTTCCACCTGTTCCAGGACCACAGCAAAGGAACATTCCACAGAGGTGTTTCCAGCCTCGTCGGTGGCTACAAGGGTAACTGTTGTTCCTTCAGTTATTTCTCCTGGAGGAGGCATCTGAACCACTTCCGGATCTTCATCACAATTATCGCTAACCCTGTCGCGGTAATCAGGGAGGATGTATTTCCCTTCTCCATTCATTGCAATGGATTGGGGGGAGCCGGGACATTCAATCGTTGGTTCAATGCTATCTACAATCTGAATGTCGAATTCGCAGCTGTTGACAAAAGATCCTCCCTCTCCGTCATATACCTCGATAGTCACCTCCAGCAGGTTCCCCACCCTGACCTGAGATTGTACCAAAAATTCCTCGTTCTGGAAGTTTTCAAAGGAGGTCAGTAAATAATCGTAATCCGGAATAGTTAAACCACAATTCTGGTCGAGCTCCAGAACAGGAAGGCCTTCTTCCGCAGGACACTCGAAGCTTGGAGATTCGGGTTCTTTGACTGTTATTTTGAAGGAACAGACATCTGTTTTTCCGGAAGGATCTGTTGCTGTGAATTCAATGATATGAGTACCAATCTCAAATTCACTTCCCGACGAAAGGCCCGAGGTTTGGACTATAGTCACTGAACAATTATCTGTTGCTGTTGCATCGGGAAAATCAACCACAGCAAAATCCTCCCCTGGCTGGGCAGTAACCTCGATATCTGCAGGACAGCTAATCTCCGGGGCCTGATTGTCAGTTACAACCACGTCAAAACTACAGGTAAGAATTTCACCATCCGATGCTGTGGCTTCGTAGGTAACCGTGGTGATTCCAACAGGGAAAAGGGATCCAGGATCAAGACCGGAGGTTCTTGTCACCTCCAGGTCATCACCCCCTTCCGAAGCGGTGGGGGCATTATAACTGACAATAGCGCCGCAATCATTTGGATCTGTAACGGTAGATATTTCCGAAGGACAGTTGTTAAAGTTGGCTTCCTTTTCTGAATCTTCTTCTGCCACTAAAATAAAGAAGGAGCATACAGAGGTATTTCCGGCTTCATCTTCCGCCGTAAATTTTATTTCGTAGTTACCGGCGGTAACCTGACTTCCGGATGAAGGCCCTTCGGTTTGAGTTACCGTGGCAGAACAGTTATCAGACACTCTGGCGCTTGAAAAACTGAGTGTGATATGGTTCTGGCCTGCCAGCAGGAAAACCGTAAAATCGCCAAGACAAGTGAGCACTGGATTTTGAGTGTCAAAGGAAAGGGTTCGCTCATATATTTCAAGATCAAACTGTAATTCCGACGAGTCTGTTATTCTAGCATTATTGACATACATTTTGTTTGCACAGAAGCCAAAGGCAACATCTAAAGGTAAATCGATTTCTTCCTTAAATGTCTTGATTAAATTCCGTGTTACGTCGTATATTTTAATACTAAATTCATTTTCCTCAATACCGTTTTGTATTTCCCCAATAGCTCCGAATAAATAACCAATATCTCTACTTAAAATTTTACTTAAATTTAACTTGTTAGAATAATCCATAACATGAATGAAGTCGAAGGCGTCAATTTCAATGCTTCCGGGAGAACCCATACCTTGAAGTACTTCAATAAATTGATAGTCGGAATTAAAAACTAGAACTTCTCCCTTTTCATCATCCCCAACATGACTAATATAAATGCTGCCTTTGGAGTCTACGGCGATTCGATAAGGTTGGGTAAGATAATTAACCAAAAGATCGTCACTTGCACTTCCATTACTATAATAAATCTTTAATCTGCTACTCTGAGTATCCTCAGCTCCTGAACCATCATTATAATCTAAAACATAGAGATTATCATCTTTATCGAAAGTTATTCCAAGTGGTTTAAAATAGCCTGAGGTTTTGCTCTTTCCTGTTAATAAATTTCCATTTAGATCAAACGCATATACGATTCTTTTTTCATGGTCCGCAACAAAAAATTCGTCCTTGGAATTTATTGCAAGATCAACCGGACTTTCTAAGTCCGCATTAAGAGAAATTACTCCCATTGAATTTCCATTCTTGTCGTACTTTTTAAGTGATCCCCCAAATGTGAGAACATAGACATTCCCCTTGGAATCAGCATCAACGCTAATGGCAATGTTATTTAAAGAAAATATTCCTGCACTTCCTAAATCCACCCCTTTAAGCCAATTATAATCAGGAACTGATTGCGCAGAAAGAGGTATTAACGCAGTAAAAAAAGAGGATGATTGTTAGCCAGAGAGAACCATCAACCAAACGATTAAAAGCATAAGCTATGGATTGCGGTCCTCTCATTTAAAGCAGGTTATAAAACAAATATAATCATTGTTGCCCTAGCTCCACTGAATGAAGTGTTAACATAAAGATAGAAGGCATCACCACGATAAGTGCTTATCGTGATAATGCCTTTTCAGAAACTGAAAAACTATCTTTATTTCTCCACTTCTTCCTTGTTCCGTATAACCAGACGGAATCCTTCCCCGTGGATGTTCAGGATCTCTACATTCTCGTCCTTCTTCAGGTACTTACGTAGTTTTGCAATGTAAACGTCCATACTTCGGGAAGTGAAGTAGTTGTCATCTCTCCATATCTTGGTAAGGGCAAGTTCCCTTGGCATAAGATCGTTCTCGTGCAGGGCCAGCAGCCTCAACAGCTCATTTTCCTTGGGAGAAAGCTTGGTTGGTTCTTCATCCCTGAAGGTAAGGAAACGCAGCTTGGAGTTAAGATGGAAATCTCCTATCTGGAATTCAAACTGTTTGCTGTCGGCCACACTGTCGGTAGCC
>CBFGYW010000199.1:0-4117 GCA_965653085.1 uncultured Salinimicrobium sp. | reverse complement strand
AAAGTGCCACGGCTCATCCGTTACAGGCCCTCACCGATGCTCTTACCATTTTAGAATTAAAAGAGAAGAAAAGACCCAAAGTGGTACTCACCTGGGCTCCCCATCCGAGAGCCCTTCCGCAGGCAGTGCCCAACTCTTTCGTGGAGATCATGCAGCGAATGGAAGTGGACCTGGTGATAGCCAATCCGGAAGGCTACAACCTTTCTCCGGAACTGACAAAAGATACGCCCATACTGCACGATCAGGAGGAGGCTTTAAAAGATGCCGATTTCGTATATGTAAAGAACTGGAGCAGCTACGAAGACTACGGAAAGGTCCTGAATCAGGATGCTTCCTGGACCTTTTCACAGGAAAAGCTGAAGCTCACGAACAATGCAAAAGTGATGCACTGCCTTCCCGTAAGAAGGAATGTTGTTATCGCCGACGAGGTTCTGGACAGCCCCAATTCGGTGGTCATCCAGCAGGCGGGGAACAGGACTTTTGCTGCACAGGCGGTCCTCAAAAAGATCCTGGAGTCATGAAAAATTCAAAAAAACCAGTACTGAATATTGTAAAAATAGGAGGGAGGCTCATTGAGGAGGAGCAGCTGCTTCAGGGATTCCTTTCGGATTTTTCAAAAATGGAAGGCTTCAAGGTCCTGGTCCACGGGGGAGGGATCCTGGCAACCCAGCTATCGGAAAAGCTCGGCTTCCCCACCACCATGCTCAATGGACGAAGAATCACCGACGAGAATGCCCTTAAAGTTATTGTAATGACATATGCGGGGCTGTTAAACAAAAACCTGGTTGCAGGACTGCTGGCAAACGGCTGCAGGGCAGTTGGCCTGAGTGGCGCGGATGGGGGAAGTATCATTTCGGTAAAGAGGCCGGAGACCCCTGTGGATTACGGATTTGTGGGAGATGTGGAGGAAGTTGACGATAAATTCATAACTTCCCTGTTGCAGCAGGACCTGGTCCCCGTGTTTTCGGCTATTTCCTGCACCAGGCAGGGCCAGCTCCTCAATACCAATGCCGACTCCATCGCTACAGAGATCGCAAAGGCGATGGCCCACGAATATGAGGTGAACCTGTATTTCTGTATGGAGAAAAAGGGAGTGCTGCTGGATGTGAATGACGAAAGTTCCCTTATCAGCAATCTTGACTCAGAAAAATACGCCACCCTCCTGGCCGAAGGAACATTTACCGATGGGATGCTGCCAAAATTACATAACTGCTTTCAGGCGGTTGAAAATGAGGTTTCGGCTATATTTCTTGGGGACAGTTCCCTGATCAGGAATAGAACAACAGGTACAAAGATCATAAAATGAAGGAAGGCACAGCAAATACAATTTCAGGGATAGCAAAGCTTCAGGAGGAGGCCCTGCATCTGCTGAAGCAGCTTATTGAAACCCCCTCCTTCTCAAGGGAAGAGGATAAAACAGCCCTGCTGCTGGAAAACTGGTTTCTCGAAAGAGGGATTGCATATCAGCGGCACCTGAACAATGTCTGGGCAAAGAACAGGCATTTCGATTCATCCAAACCCTGTCTGCTTTTAAACTCCCACCATGACACCGTTAAACCCAATTCGGCCTACACCAAGGATCCTTTTTCTGCGGTTACTGAAGCGGGCAGGCTTTATGGCCTGGGAAGCAATGACGCAGGAGGCTGCCTTTGCGCCCTTCTGGCGACATTCACGCATTTCTATGACGCAGAAGACCTTAACTTCAACCTGATCTTCGCAGGAACTGCTGAGGAGGAAATAAACGGCGATAATGGAATCCTCTCCCTACTTCCCATTCTTCCGCAGATAGATGCCGCCATCGTTGGGGAGCCTACCAAAATGGATATGGCAATTGCCGAAAAAGGGCTGGTGGTGTTTGATGCTTCCGTAAAAGGAACTCCTTCGCACGCGGCACATCCTAACGAAGATAATGCCATCTATAAAACTGCAGAGGTTCTGACCTGGTTCAGGGACTTCAGATTTGAGAAGCTATCCGAAAGCCTGGGGGAAGTGAAACTTACGGTCACTCAGATCAATGCGGGCAGCCAGCACAATGTGGTTCCGGCCCAGGTGGACCTGGTCATCGATGTAAGGGTGAACGACTGCTATACCAATTCAGAGATCCAGGATATCCTTCTGAAAAAAGCCCCCGTTGAGGTTCTGAAGGCCCGTTCCCTGCGGCTCAGCTCTTCGGGAATTTCCAAAGACCATCCCCTGGTGAAAGCAGGAACGAAACTGGGAATGAAATCCTACGGCTCCCCCACACTTTCCGACCAGGCCCTGCTGTCCTGTCCTTCGCTGAAGCTGGGCCCGGGAGATTCCACCAGGTCTCATTCCGCAGATGAGTTTATTTTTATTGATGAATTTAAACAGGGAATAGAAGGCTATATTAACCTGATCAGCGCAACAAATAAAACTTTCACCCCCGGATCTCAATTATTAGGATCTGCGGAATAAAAAATACACCGGCTTATGAAACTTTGGGATAAAGGAATTTCAATAGACAAAAGGATAGAAAAATTCACGGTTGGAAATGACCGGGAGCTGGACCTGTTCCTCGCCGAATACGATATCACCGCTTCCAAGGCCCACGCAAAAATGCTCGGGAAGGTGGGACTGTTATCCTCTACGGAAGTTGATGACCTTGTCAGAGAGCTCGACAACCTCGGTAGACAAGTGGCTGAAGGTAAATTTGTCATTGAAGCGGATTTTGAGGATGTGCACTCAAAAATTGAATTTGAACTCACCAGAAAACTGGGGGAAACCGGAAAGAAGATCCATACTGCCCGTTCCAGGAATGATCAGGTCCTGGTAGCGATGCAGCTCTATTTTAAGGCGAATCTCCTGGAAATTAGATCCAGTACTGAAAAATTGATCGAAGTACTTCTGGGGCTGGCCGAAGAGCATAAGGAAAAGGTACTTCCGGGATACACCCATCTGCAGGTGGCGATGCCCTCTTCCTTCGGACTCTGGTTTTCGGCTTATGCGGAACTGCTGATTGACGATCTGTACCTCCTGGAGGCCAGTATTAAGATCATTGACCAGAATCCCTTAGGTTCAGCAGCCGGATACGGATCCTCCTTTCCTATAGACCGGGAATTCACCACCAGAGAATTAGGCTTCAGCAGCCTGAAATATAATGTGGTGGCTGCCCAGATGAGCCGTGGAAAATCTGAACGAACCGTGACTGCTGGCATTGGAGCCCTGGCAAATACGCTGTCGAGATTCGCCATGGATATCTGCCTCTATATAAACCAGAATTTCGGCTTCATCAGCTTTCCGGAGGAGCTCACCACCGGGTCGAGCATAATGCCCCACAAGAAAAATCCCGATGTCTTTGAGCTTATCAGGGGAAAGAGCAACAAGCTCCAGTCCATCGCCAATGAGATGGTGCTGATCACCAACAACCTTCCCAGCGGCTACCACCGGGACTTCCAGCTGCTGAAGGAGAACAGCATTTACGCGGTAGAAAGCATCAAGGAGATCCTGGATATCTTTATTTATTCCATCGCCCTGGTTGAGGTGAAGGAAGTGGACCTGCAGGATGAGAAGTACAAGTACCTGTTCACCGTAGACAGCATTAATGAGCTGGTGATGCAGGGGCAAAGTTTCAGGGACGCCTACAGGGAAATCGGGGAGCAGGTGCAGAGGGGGGCCTATTCTCCTGGAAAACCTCTTGAACATCAGCATCTGGGGAGCAAGGATAACCTGGCGCTGAAGCAGATCAGGGACAAGATGAAGGGCCTATAAGCAGTAGACCGGCAGACTCAGAAAATCCGGATGAATTTCGGAAAAATTCTCACCTGCACAGCAATGTGAACGAATCGTACCTGCGCCTTATTAAAGCCGTAGTATAGCCGCAGCTTAGCCGTTGTATAGCCGTTGTAGACCCGTATAAATACGACTGTAGTACGTTTAGGTGACGACTTTAATCCGGTTTAGTTTGGGAGCTGGTAGGGCCTAAATCGGGTAAAGAGCAAAAGCAGAGGTATTGGTATAGAAATTTGGATGCCTGGCACTGAAGCACCGGTTATTAATTTCCTGATTTTAGAAGGAATAACTACAATTGTTTAATCCAGGCAGGCATCCCCCACAGGATCGCTCGGGGGAGGGGCCACGATATGCAGCTCCTCCTTTT